>CAKVJS010000077.1 GCA_934754755.1 uncultured Erysipelotrichales bacterium | reverse complement strand
GAGTACGGTTTGTATCATCGCGATATCAATACCCTCTTCTCCCGCAAGAAAAAGCATACCCTCAATAATTTCAAACTGACTCGTTTTTTCCATCGTATCCCTCCAAAAATATCGGTGCTAATAAATCCTCTTGCATCAGACGAAGATCCCCATACTTTGCGAGTACTAGTACCGATAAAAAAGTTACCACAAAATATGTACGATCTTTTTTTTCAATAAGATCTTCTAAAGCTACTCGTTGGTTTAGCTTCATATAGCTTTGAATTTCTTCCATTCTCTCTTCAATACTAATATCCTTTTTCGCAATATTCGTCGTTCGTGGTGCCTGCAAAGCTTTGCGTTGGATTAATTTTTGCATCGCTCGCATCATATCATATACTTCTATATGGGCTGGTAATTTGACTTCCTCTTGAAACGCACTCATCATCGCCAAGGGTTTTGTATTATACTTTTGTCGCTCTTCTTGCATCGTATGTAAAACCTTAGCAGCCTCCTTGTAAATCTTATAGATTCGTAACCGGTGCTTTAATTGTTCACCGGGATCCGGTTCATAGCTGTCCGGCACGATTTCCTCTTTATCTACTGGTAATAATAATTTACTTTTCATTTCTAATAAATCAACAGCCATCACTAAATACTCCGATAATACTTCCAGCTGTGATGATTGCATCGCATGAATATATTGTAAGTACTGATCAATAATATTTGAAACGTTTAGGGTCTCTAAATCCATTTCCTTATCTTTTATCAGGTGTAATAATAGATCCAATGGCCCAGAAAAATCATTGATCACTACTTTATATTCCATATGCGCACCCCCTTGTTTATTATACCATGTTTATAAGCAAGCTGCTATCGATAAAAAAAGCTACCGAAAGTAGCTATTTATCTCCGTTTATCATTTTCTTTGGGACGACGGATAATAAAGTTCATTAGATTTTTTATATCCAAAGGATACAATGGATATAGATAACTAACTCCTAATGGCTTTAAGCGCATTAGAAAGATAATAATCAGGATATTATAAATAACGAAACCATAGATATCAAAAAGCATAATGCTTACTAACATGAATATTTTAATATATTTATTGGTCAAGGATAACTCATAGTTTGGCGTCGCAAAGCCACAAACATTTCCAACGGCACAAAATAATAGGATGGCTTCACTAAAAAATCCCAGGTCTACCCCAAATTGTCCCAACAATAAAGCTGCAATCATCCCCATCGCATTGGAAAGGGCATTGGGTGTATGAACCGTTGCGATGCGAAGTAGCTCAATTGTTAGCTCAACTAATAGAACAGCACTAACTTCCCACATATACGTATGGTCCTCGCCTCGTCCAAACCATAATAGCCAGACCGGTACTAGATATATCGATAATATGACCGCAACAAGGCGAAGGAGTCGAATAAAGGTACCGATTAATGGTGG
This sequence comes from uncultured Erysipelotrichales bacterium, assembly GCA_934754755.1. Taxonomy (GTDB): domain Bacteria; phylum Bacillota_I; class Bacilli_A; order Erysipelotrichales; family Coprobacillaceae; genus CAKVJS01. Next base: position 4,712 of record CAKVJS010000077.1, on the reverse strand, counting down.
TTGATGGTATTCTTCTACATGTTCTAATAATTCAAATACAGATGTTGGTAATAACATAACCGAAGAAGAAGTATCACATACAATCGCTATATAACCATGTAATATATGGGTTGCGACAACGTCTGGACGTTCACTATAGCGCACGAGTGGAAAGGGATTATATCGTTGATTGAAGATCAACTCTTCAATCGCTCGATCCGACATAACTAAATTATTGGCATCAATCGAATGCAATCGTTCTCTTACATTTTCTAATACCTTTCGGTTTACTCGATCAGCTAAATAGGTTACTGCTACATCTATCTTATTTTCTGCCCCAACGGATACTGTTTCAAAGGTAAGTTCCATCGTGCGAATGCGCCGCCGTAATAAACCCGCAGAAGTTAACAAGGATTCATTAAAACCATCCTTTGCGCCTCGAACACTTTTTTCGGTTTCTGGTTCCTGAATACTACGAGAAGGATATTGTCTGGTATCAACAACATAGGTAAGTCCCTGATACTTTACTAACATATTTCCCGTAAGCAAAGCATATTCCTCTTTTTTAGGATCATTGGGCTGTGATAAATCTCCATTATTAATACAATCTTTTAGTGTTTTTCCAGTGGCACTCGTAATCCCGTCTACCACATAGGAAACTAGATGATCATTGGATAAACTATTTATAAAATATAAATCAACTACGTCCCCACGAAAATTTAGTTTGCGATGGTTCATGTCGAAGGAAGAAGTATTGATCATGCGTGTGGTTTAAATATTAATGCCGCAAGGAAGGAAAATACAATTGCGCCACTAATTCCGGCTGCTGTTGAATCAAAAATACCCATCGCTAAACCCCATGCTCCAAACTCTTCTGTCGCCTTCATTGCCCCATCCATTAGGGAATGACCAAAACTAGTAATAGGAAGCAAGGCTCCCGCATGAAAAATTGCAACTAATTTATCATACAAACTAAAGACATCCAAAGCCGCCCCAATACATACAAAGATACAGGTAATATGGCCAGGTGTTAATTTAGTACTATTATAAATCCATTGCGCAATGGCACAAACCAGACCACAGAAAATAAACGATAAAATATAGTTCATATTACACTACCTCCAAACTAAATCCATGACAAATACAAGGTATACTTTGTTTTTGGTTTGTCATCACCGGGGAAAGTAAAGCTCCTGTTGGTAAAACACAAACCCTTTTAAACATACCCTCTAACATTTTTTGATAGATATATCCAAAGGTTACTAAAGCACTACAAACGACACCACTTCCCCCTTGAAATACTTCTTGCGTTGTATCGTATAGTAAACAACCGCAATCATTATATGTCTGATAGTTAATATTACCTTTTTCCATCAACACTTCCAAAATGCTCTTTCCATACATAGAGAGATCTCCAGTTACAATCAAATCATAATAATCGCCTTTTCTACCCAAGTCTTGTAAATGGGTAGCTAACGTATCATAAGCTGCTGGTGCCATGGCACGTCCCATATCATTCGGATCCGTCTGATTATAATCAATCACTCGTCCAAAAGTAATGGATTCGATCCGTACCTTTTGTTTTTTTTGACTTAAGAGAATACTTGCTGCCCCAGTAGCCGTAAAAGTTGTTGTTTCTGGTTTTTGAATCCCATATTCATTGGGATAACGAAATTGTCGTTCAGCCGTAGCACTATGACTCGCAACAATGACATCGGCATTCGAGATAGCGCCTTTTTCAATCAATAAGGAAGCATTATTAATCGCCAGTCCCGTCGTTGCACAAGCTCCATACATTCCAACAAAGGGACGTAGTAATTCTTTTGCGGTATAGTTAGAGGCTGTAATTTGATTGTTTAAATCCCCACCAAAATACATATCGATATCCTGTTTATTTACATTTGCTTTTTTATGAGAAATATCAATCGCTTCTTTTAACATACTGATTTCTGCAAGTTCATAACTATCTTGTCCATTATAGTGATCCTCATAGTGGCGATCAAAGAACTTGCCTAGCGGTCCTTCACTTTCTAATTTTCCAGCACTCGTTCCGACACTTTCAATATAGACATCATGAAGCAAAAACGAATTACCAGAAATAGTTGATGACATAGCGTATCCCTCCTAAAACAAAGGTAGCGACAATACCAAAGGTAATGACCGCGCCACCCAATTTAAAAATATTGGCACCTACTCCGGTTACCAGTCCCTCACTGCGGCTTTCAATCGCTGAAGAAGCAATCGAATTAGCGAATCCAGTAATCGGTATAAAAGTTCCCGCTCCCGCATGACTCGCAATTTTATCATATACCCCAAATCCGGTTAAAAGAACCGCTATTAAAACCATCGTTAAGATCATCATTGGGGTCGCCTCTTTTTCACTACAATTGTATAACATTCGATATATATCGAGAAAGCCTTGGCCAATAGCCCCAATAACACCACCAAATAAAAATGCCTTACCAATATGCACCATAATTTTACTATCCGGTTTTAAATCATCCGCTAAGGAATCGTACTGTTTTGTATTCATAACATCACCTCGCGTATAGTTTTAACATAGAATTGTTATAATAAACAAAAAAGTCCTATCTTTTCAGGACTTTTATGATTTGATAACCGATGATAATTGTCAGTGGGATCATAATACACTCTTTAATCACCCGGACGAATAAGGATAAGCTATATGGAATCCCGTACATAACTTGTAACCAATAGGGATTTAACAAAAAAGAAATCGTTAATTGCGAAACAATAACAATGCATACCCATGTATAAAAGAGTGGTAGCGAGATCCTTTTTCTTTTCATATGTAATATAATGAACCCTAACATAAGTGCTAAGAATATACAAAAAGAAATAATAATAACTTTTGACCATATATTCATCGTAATCATAAGGCTATTTATTTTTACTGTATGCAGTGTTAAAACATACATACTGGTTAGACTAATACTTATTATACAAAGTGCCCATAAGCAAGTTTGTAATTTTTTTTCACCCCATTGTTTCATAGATGTATACATAACGGAAGGTAAACTTGTAGATAATACCGTACTAAGCGTAAAGCCTAAAAAAGGAAATTGTGTGGGGGTAATAATCAATCCGATAAGATCGACAACCAGAGCCACAATATACGCATAACTAGGCGGTAATATCACCCCAGCGATAAATAAAGCAAGGCTTTCAAAACTAATCTTAATGGCGGGCACTGCAAAGAGCGGCAGCATTACCGAAAACCGTTTTAACACGAGCGCAATGATTGCAAAGAGCGCCCCCAATACTAAATTCCGGCTATCCTTATGGATAGGGAATACATAAAAGATAAAGAAACCAATACCTAAAATAATACATCCTAACAATAGTTGAATCATAAATTTTCTTGCCTACTAATGTGACAACTTTCCTGCTTCATCCTCATTTCTAGTCCACAGGCGTTAATTCCGATCTTGACCGTACATGCGTTGCTACTAAAAAGTAGATTCTCCTTTCTTATGTAATAGATAGGCCCGTACTTGGGCGATAAAGTATAAGGATCCTGTAATAAATATGGTTTTTTCCTCCAACAAAGCTCGTTCAATTAAGGCAAAACAATCTTTTTCCTGTTTTACCGAGACGCCTTCGCTCATTTGTGCTAGCGAGGCACTTCGCGGATGAGAAAACTCACATACTGTTACATCATCACTTAACTGCAGTAAACATTGTACCATAGCCGATAGTTCTTTGTCTTGTAAAGCACTGAAAATAATCTTACAATCGGGATAGTTCTTAGCACTCTGACAAAAGGCTTCGATCCCCTCTTTATTATGGGCTCCATCGATAATGACCGTAGGATGTTCATATATTTTTTCAAACCGTCCGGCCCACTTTGCATGATATAGTCCTTCTAATAATTGATGATCCGTAAAGGCGACATCCCCTTTTTGTTGTAAATAATATAATACTTCTATCGCTAAGGCACTGTTATAGACTTGATATACAGCTGGCGTTTGGAGACCAATCGTTCTATCACGATACGTATACTGTATCGTTTGTCCCACCTTGATATCAGTAATAGGCTGTACACGGAGTAATAAACTATGTTTTTGTTTACATAGCTGATGAAATACCTGTACACATTCCTGCTTTTTTTCTCCTGTTATAAAAGCAATTCCTTCTTTAATGATACCGCCCTTATTCCTTGCGATTTCTTTATAACTATAGCCTAAGTATTCCGTATGATCTCGACCAATATTGGTGTTTACTGCAACGAGCGGACGAATAATATTGGTTGCATCTAATGTGCCTCCTAATCCGACTTCAAAAATAGCGATATCGACATTATTTTCCAGGAAATAATGAATAGCTACCCAAACTTCTATTTCAAATATAGATAATTCAGCGCGCAACCAGTCTTCCATTTGTGTATTTGCTAAATCTATCATCTCTTGTTCCGAAATACTAACCCCATTAATTTGGATAACATCCAATCGTGATCCTAATGGGGGAGATGTGAAGGTAGCAACCCGGTAGCCAGCTGTTTGTAGCACTTGCGATATATAGTTCGTTGTCGATCCCTTGCCATTGGTTCCACCAATATGGATACAAGGTAATGCATACTGCGGATTGCCACAATCTTGCATATACTTTTTAAAATGTTCTAAGCTATATACACGCTTTTTTTGTTGTTCCATAAACTGAATTACTTCTACGTAGGATTGAAACATAGCGCTCCTCCTTTTATCTTTCTAAAC
>CAKVJS010000076.1 GCA_934754755.1 uncultured Erysipelotrichales bacterium | reverse complement strand
AACCAATGGTACCAATACTAATAAGATCTTCTTGTAAATCTCGATTGTTTTCATATTTTTTAGCGACATGGGCAACGAGCCGTAAATTTCTTTCAATTAATATGTCTCGTGCTTTGCGATCTCCTTGATACCATTGTTCTAGATATTTTTGTTCCTCTTCTACGGTTAACGGTAGCGCAAACGATTGCGATTTTATATAGGAAATAAAGAAGAAATTAGAAAAAAAAGCAAGTACTGATGATAACATAACAACACCTCAAAACAATATATGATACCACCTTGAAAAGTAATACAAAATAAACAATTTCTCTACGTAAAAAATGCAGTCTCTGTATTTTAATGCTTTTTCTATGTAAATGTAGTAAAATAAGACAAGATATAAAAGGAGGTCCTATGGATATATTAAAATGCTATGGTTGTGGCGTAACATTACAACAAGAGGACAAAACAAAGATTGGCTATGTACCAAAAAACACGAAGAATAAAGATGGACCGATGCTATGTCTCCGTTGCTTTCAATTACAGCATTACCATAAAATAGAAAAAACAACAATGGCGAACGATGATTTTTTACATATCTTACAAAACATTAGTGAAACAAATAGTCTAGTCGTATATATTATCGATATTTTTGACTTTAATGGTAGTATCATCCGTGGATTAGCTCGCCATATTGACAATGATTTAATCGTCGTAGCCAATAAACGAGATATTTTACCCAAATCACTATCCGATCGTAAAATCATCCATTGGTTACAAAAACAACTGCACGTGCAAGGCATTAAACCCTTAGATGTGTTACTGACGAGCGGCAAGAAAAACTATCAATTAGATGCCCTGCTTTCAGCCTTAGATACATACCGCAAAGGACGCGATGTATATGTGATTGGGGTAACTAATGTCGGTAAGTCATCCTTAATTAATGCTCTTTTAAAACATTACAGTAACGAAACAAACACCTTTATTACCACTAGCGAATTGCCGGGGACAACCCTTGATTTAATTGCGATTCCTTTGGATGATAAAAGCTTTCTATATGATACACCGGGCATTATCAATATGCATCAAATAGCCCACAAAGTGGCACCAACAGATCTAGCATCGATTATGCCAAGCGGGGAATTGCGACCAAAAACATATCAATTGCAGAGTGAACAAACGTTATATTTTGGCGGACTCGCTAGGATGGACTTTATCTCTGGAAATCCAGCCGGCTATACTTGTTACTTCTCACGCTCCATTAATGTGCACCGGACAAAAACGAAGAAGGCCGATGCCTTGTACAATACCCATCAAACGTTATCTCCTTGTATGCAAGAAATTACTAAGATAGAAGATATGAAAACGTATGAATTTACCTTACCAAATGCTAAGGTTGATATTGTTATTTCTGGCTTAGGTTTTATAACTACCAAAAACCCAAAAGCGATCATTGCCATACTAGCACCTAAGGGTGTTAGTGTCGTACTACGAGAATCATTATTATAGGAGGAATTATGTTAACTGGAAAACAAAAACGTTATTTACGTAGTCAAGCTCATCATTTACCAGCCTTTTTTCAAATTGGTAAAGAGGGAGTGCAACAACCACAAATTGAATCTATGAAAAATGCATTACACGTACATGAATTACTAAAGGTAAAAATATTACGTTCTTGCCCACTATCAAAAGACGAAGTAGCGACTATGCTACAACTTGGCACGGGGGGACAAATTGTACAAACAATGGGACATACCATTGTTCTGTTTGCACCTAGTAAAAAAAGGATCTATCAATTACCATGAAACGGGTAGGAGTCTTCGGTGGTAGTTTTGATCCTGTACACATTGGTCATGTACGAATTGTAAAAGAGGCTATGCAACAATTGCATCTCGATCAATGTATACTCATTCCAACCAAAAATAATCCCTGGAAAAATGCTCATTTTGCGAGCACAACGGATCGACTAGAGATGTTATCCATCGCATTTCGGGATATACCAAATATAACGATCAGTAAACTAGAAGTAGAAACGAGTAGTAACACAAAAAACTATACGATTGATACGATCTCTACTTTACAAACCCAGTGGCCAAATACTTCCCTGTATTATATTATGGGGATGGATCAGGCTTGTCAGTTTCAAGATTGGATGGGAGCCCAGGCCATTAGTGAACGAGTGCAATTAATTGCCTTTCCACGAGTGGGATATAAACCAAATGCAACGTTAGAAAAGTACCATTTCCAATCTTTACAAATGGAACCAAGCGGCTATGCAAGTAGTTTGATTCGTCAAGGCGATATAGATGGTCTGGATCCAAACGTATTACAATATATTACGAACCATGGACTATATCTAGAAACCTTGCTCGCAAATACGATGTCACAAAAACGTTTTAAACATACCAAAAGTATGGCCCACCTCGCAAAAGAGATCGCTAATAGTAACGATATCGATGCAAATAAAGCATATATTGCAGGTATGTTTCATGATATTGCTAAAGAAATGCCAATGGATCAAGCAAAATCTATTATGGAACAAAACTTTCCCCAATATTTAAACAAACCTGTACCGGTATGGCATCAGTGGCTTTCTGCCTTTGTAGCAAAAAACAAATACCAAATTAACGATCCAGAAATTTTACAGGCTATTGAAAATCACACAACGGCTTCTACTACGATGTCGCTATTAGATATGTGTATTTATGTAGCTGATAAGTATGATCCCGATCGAGGATATGATTCCTCTAAAGAGATTGCTTTATGTAAAGAAAATGTTCAGCAGGGATTTAAAAAATGTTTACAAGACTTTGTCGAGTATGCAACCACTAAACAAATACCGATTGATCCCGCTTTTGATTTAGTCTATGAAAAATATGTTAAGGAGAATATCAATGAATAAATTAGAAACTATGATTACTGCTATGAATGAAAAAATGGCAGAAAATATAACAGCTATTAATATGCAAGAGGTCAATCCATTTTATGATACTTTCATTATTGCTACGGCTAAAAATGATCGCCTGTTACAGGCTATTCGTGATAATATTAAAGAAAAATGCGAAAAAGAAAATATTGCTATTAAACGCATTGAAGGAAAGGGTGAAAGTCCTTGGATATTAATGGACTATGGAGATATTGTCATTCATCTTTTTCTAGATGAAGAACGGAAAATATATAATTTAGAAAAACTTTGGGCAGATATGCCTAGAATTGATATTTCTAGCTATTTACAATAAATACAGAAAGGAAAGATATGATGATTGGAATAATTGGTGCCATGGCACAAGAAGTTGATGCCATTAAAAAGCATATGAAGATGCAAGAGGAAAAGAGAATTCTTGATTGTATATTTTATATAGGAACGATGGAAGACAAAGAAGTCGTTGTTTTACAGGGAGGCATCGGTAAAGTAAACGCCGCTGTTTGTACGACATTATTACTTTCTAATTTTTCAATATCCTACATTATCAATATTGGTTCTGCTGGTGGGTTACATATTAATCAAAACGTTGGTGATATCGTAGTACCAACCAGTGTTGCTTATCATGATGTGGATGCTACGGATACACTAGGACAAATCCCAGAATATCCAGCTATATATTTTCCTGATCAAAATTTGCAACAATTAGCCATTACTTGTATTACAGATATGGCTATTACTGCACATCAAGGCCTATTGGTTTCCGGGGATCAATTTATTGCCAAAGAAGAGCAGGTCCAAACGATTCGTAAAAATTTTGCCGATGCCATTTGTGTAGAGATGGAAGGGGCAGCAATCGGCCAAACTTGTTTTAAGTATCAAGTACCCTATGTTATTTTGCGTTCCTTGAGTGATATTTATGGAAAAGGGGATTCTACGGTACAATTTACCACATACCTAAATACAGCAAGCAAAAATTCAGCCTTACTTTGTAAAAATTTAATTCGGTTATGGCAAGCCAAGTAGAACTTTTAGCCCCAGCTGGTAGCTTTGAAGCACTCATTGCTGCTGTGCAAAACGGTGCTAATGCAGTATATCTGGGGGGACAACAATATAGTGCCCGTGCTTCGGCAACTAATTTTTCTAATACAGAAATTAAAGAAGCCGTTCAATATGCCCATTTACGTAATGTAAAAATATATGTTACCGTAAATACATTGTATAGTGATATTGATTTTTCTTCCTTATACACCTATCTTTCCTTTTTGTATACCAATCAAGTAGATGCCATTATTGTCCAGGATCCAGGCTTACTCTATGTAGCAAAAACGTATTTTCCCAAACTAGAAGTACATGTTTCTACCCAAGCTAGTGTATATCAACCAGAAAGTGTTGCCTGGTTAGAAAAACAGGGGGTTACTCGAGTCGTTTTAGCAAGAGAGAATACCCTTAAAGAGATTCAAACCATAGGAAAACAAAATCCAAATATGGAATTAGAGGTATTTGTCCATGGCGCACAGTGTATCTCTTTTTCCGGACAGTGTCTACTTAGCAGCTTTATTGGTAAACGCAGTGGAAATAAAGGTAGCTGTGCACAACCATGTCGGCTTGGCTATACCCTACTTAAAAATAAGCATCCGTATACAAACAAAAAATCATATCTCTTATCACCACAAGATTTATGCACCATTGAGGATATCCCAAAGATAATTAATGCCGGTGTTACTTCATTAAAGATCGAGGGGCGAATGAAACATCCAGCTTATATTGCAACAGTTGTTTCTTCCTATCGAAAAGCTATTGATGCGTATTATAATAACGAAGAGATTGCCGTAGATCCTTTAGTAAATGATATGAAACAAATGTTTAATCGGGGGTTTACACAAGGACATATTTTACAATACAAACAATCCCTAGCAACCAACTACCCAGGTCACCGAGGCATTCCTATCGGCAAGGTAATACGCTGTGACAGTCGAAATGCCACTATTGTACTAGAAAAACCACTACAATTACAGGACCGCATTGTTTTTGATAACCAAGAGGGATCACATACGGTAACTAAGATATTGCAGTCTGGAAAAGGTAGCGCACAAGGAACTAAAATTCAGCTTCCAGTTACACAAAAAATACCTTTAGGTGCTACGGTATATAAAGTATATGATACAGCTTTAGTAACCAAGGCTACGCGTGGTTATCAAAAAGAACATATTACAGTGCCTATTTCTATGCATTTTACAGGAAAAGTTGGGGAAACTTGTTCTCTACAAATAACCGATGGTGTACACCATATTAAAGTATCTTCGGATACTCTTGTAACCAAGGCAGAAGATAGACCATTATCCGCAGAACGCATTGAACAACAATTAAAAAAATTAGGAAATACCGTATATACTTGTACGTCTATATCCATTACTTTTGATTCCATGGCAATCATTGCCATTCAGACTATTAATGCTTTGCGCCGACAAGCAACAAAACAATTGGATGAGCTAAGATGTAAAAGTACAAATGTGACGATGATTCCTGACTGGAAGCCAATTACACATACATCTTCTCATACAATAAAAGGTATAGCGATTCGTGTTAGAACACTAATACAATTAGAAATGGCCTGCCAATTTCCGGCCTCTCATATCTTTTATCCCATTGATGATTCACTGGTAGAAGCAAAGAATATCGCTACTCGCTATCAGAAAGAAATCATTCCCTATCATTCCTTTTTACAACCCCTAACTGCTTTTCAAAAAGAATATGTATCATCACAGTTTACAAGTATTATGGTTAGTACCTATGGGGATCTATTACAATGGAAAGATAAACAATGTATATTGGATACCTCTTTTAATATTACCAATTCCTATGCCAGCGCCTTTTTTAATAATTATGATTTTGTTTGTTCCTTAGAGACAGGAAGAAAACAAGTCAATCGCTGGCAAACCGATAAACAAATTTTTTATACCGTATATGGTTATGTTCAAAGTATGATTTCCAAATATTGTCCGATTCAACAACAGAGTAATCAAAAGGAATGTGGATCCTGTCATCAAAATACATATGCCTTGCAAGATCGAAAACAAGAAATATTTCCTATCCAAATGGATACAAGTTGTCATATGCACTTGTACAATAGTCGTCCTTTATATATTGATGATTTTCAACAGCTACATGCAGATTATATAATTATATCGTTTACGATAGAAACGAAGGATTCTTGTCAAAGAGTGCTGGAAGATTATTTCTATC
>CAKVJS010000075.1 GCA_934754755.1 uncultured Erysipelotrichales bacterium | reverse complement strand
ATTATGTACCTCCAAGGATAGTAACCAATGCTACTTTTGAAGAACAATTGGATACAAGCGATGCATGGATTACAAGTCGTACAGGTATTTCAAAGCGCCATTTTGTGGATGATCAAAGCAATGTCGATATCGGGTATGCAGCGGCCATGCAGGCAATCGAAAACGAGTCTATAGATGCTGCTAAGATCGGTTTGATTATTGTTGCCACAATGACCCCAGATACTTTTACCCCAAGTACAGCTTGTTTAATTCAGGAACGCCTTGGTTTGTCACAAGAGGTGATAGCCTTTGATATTAGTGCTGCTTGTAGTGGTTTTGTCTATGGGTTAACAATTATGGAACGAATGCTAAGTACTATGCCCGACAAATATGGGCTATTAATTGGCAGTGAAGTATTATCTCGTAGTCTAGATTTTACCGATCGTAATACGTGTATCCTATTTGGTGATGGGGCAGGCGCTGTTGTCGTTACTAAAAGTCAACAACTATTTAGTAGTTATTTAGATGCTAGAGGAGAAAAAGAAGGTTTATACATGAATGCTGTCGGTACGGATCGCTACTTGCATATGGCTGGAAAGGAAATTTTCAAATTCGCAGTGCAGGTGATTCCAGTATGCATTCATCGTGTCTTACAACAAACAGATCTAACCTTAGAATCCATAGATTTTATTGTTTGTCACCAGGCTAACGCAAGAATTATTAAGTATGTATATGAAAAATTAAAATGTGATCCACACAAATTTTATTGCAACGTTCAGGACTATGGTAATACTTCCGCAGCGAGTATCCCAATGGCTTTAGCGCAAATGGATGCAAAGGGAATGTTACAAAGAGGAATGAAAATTATATGTGTTGGCTTTGGCGGTGGCCTTACTTGGGGAGCAACTATTTTAGAATGGTAGAGGAGGAAATAATAAAATCTTATGAAATTAAATGAATTATTGCATATAAAATACCCATTTATGCAGGGTGGTATGGCTAATATCGCTATGGGTGCTTTTGCAGCTAGTGTATCCAATGCCGGTGCACTTGGCATTATTGGTGCTGGTGGTATGGATAGTGCAACATTAAAAAAAGAAATTGCAATATGTAAAAAACTAACAAATAAACCATTCGGTGTGAATTTAATGTTAATGAATCCCTATAGTAAAGAAATGGCGCAGATTGTCATTGATGAACAAATACCAGTTGTGACAACAGGGGCAGGTAATCCAGCAACCTATATTCCAGCTTGGAAAGAGGCGGGCATCTTGGTTATTCCTGTGGTTCCATCGGCAACCTTAGCGAAACGGATGGAACGGGCAGGAGCCGACGCTGTTATTGCTGAAGGTATGGAAGCAGGTGGACATATTGGTGAATTAACCACAATGACTTTAGTGCCACAAGTAGTGGAAGCAGTTTCTATTCCAGTTATTGCCGCTGGTGGTATTGCTTCTGGTAAACAATTATTAGCTGTCACTTGCTTGGGAGCCAGTGGTGTACAAATGGGAACAAGTTTATTAGTTAGTGAGGAATGCCCAGTGCATGATAATTATAAACAAGCTATTTTACAAGCAAAAGATACTGGAACTACCGTTACCGGGCGAATTAGTGGTACACCAGTACGGATTATAAAAAATAAAATGGCAAGAACCTATGTTAAAAAAGAAAAAGAAGGTTTATCAGCGGAGGAATTAGAAGTATATACACTTGGTTCTTTAAAAAAGGCAGTCATCGAAGGTGACGTGGAAAACGGGTCTTTGATGGCTGGACAAGTAGCTGGTATGTTACATGAAATTGTCCCGGTAGCAGTTCTTTTTGAAAGATTGTATGCAGACTTTCAAAAGGAGTATAAAAAACTGATAGAAAGTAATTGTGAGGTAGTATATGAAAGAAATTAAAATTGGAAATCTAACGATGCGTATACCTATTATCCAAGGAGGTATGGGAGTTGGTGTATCTTTAGGAAATCTAGCAGGACATGTTGCTTTGGAGGGCGGTATGGGGGTAATCTCTACAGCGCATCCAGGATATCGAAAGAAAAATTTTGCAAGAAATGCATTGCAGGCAAATAAAGAAGCATTAAAGGAAGAAATTGAAAAGGCAAAGAAAATTGCCTGTGGTAAAGGGATCGTAGCGATTAATGCGATGGTTGCGATAACGGATTATGCAGCACTTGTAGAACATGCCGTGGCTTCCGGTGTTGATGCTATTATATCAGGGGCTGGATTACCCTTACAACTTCCTAAATTTGTTAAGAATAACGTTAAGATAGCTCCGATTGTTTCGAGTGGTAAGGCGATTCATCTGATACTCCAAACATGGCACCGAAAATATAAAAAAACAGCCGATTTTATCGTTATAGAAGGTAGTGAAGCAGGTGGGCATTTAGGATTTAAAAAAGCAGATATCTTAAGCCAAGCAACGCAGAAGTTGCCCGAAATATTAAGTGATGTATTAGAACGAATTAAACCGTTTGAAAAAGAATATAACCAACGTATTCCGGTGTTTGTTGCAGGGGGAATTTTTACGGGAAGTGATATCCGTAAATATTTGCAATTAGGGGCAAGTGGAGTACAAATGGCAACACGTTTTATTGCTACGCATGAGTGTGATGCGAATATAAAATTTAAAGAAGCGCTGTTAAAAAGTAAGGAAAATGACATCCAACTTGTTGGATCACCCGTAGGATTACCTGGTCGAGCGGTGATGACACCACTGACTAGAACATTGGAAAAAGGCGAACGTGTTCCGGTTAAAAAATGTTACGATTGCTTAATTCCTTGTAATCCAAGTACCACGCAGTATTGCATTAGTGGAGCTTTGATTGAAGCGGTAAAAGGAAATCTAACCGAAGGATTAGTATTTAGTGGATCAAACGGATACCGATTGGATCGGCTGCGCTCGGTGAAGGAATTAATTCATGAATTAATGGAAGAGTGTGCTTTGGAGGAATGCATGGTATGAAACTAGGATTTGTTTATGCAGGACAAGGAAGCCAAAAAGTAGGCATGGCAAAATCATGGTATGATAACTATGCTACAGCACGAACAATTATGGATAGTATTGATCTTGATATTGATATCAAAAAATTATGCTTTGATGGACCGATTGAGGAACTATCAAAAACCAGCAATACGCAACCCTGTATGGTTGCTGTTGCAGGGGTTGCAACAGCTCTGTTAAAAGAACAAGGGATCGTTCCGGATATGGTTTGTGGCCTTAGCTTAGGGGAGTATTCGGCATTACAATGTGCAGGTGTATGGGATATAAATACGGCTGTTTCTATCGTGCGCTTTCGTGGTTTAGCGATGGAAAAAGCTGCTGCTGGTATAGATAGCCAGATGGTTGCTATTATTGGTTTAGATCGCACTACTGTAGAAGGAATTGTAGAAAAAGCCCAAACTAGTGGGGTCGTGCAAGTAGCTAATTATAATTGTCCTGGGCAAGTTGTAATTGGTGGCTACAAGGTAGCGGTAGAAGAGGCTAGTAAGATAGCCAAAGGAAAAGGTGCTAGAAGAGTAATTCCTCTCGCAACAAGTGGACCGTTTCATACATCTTTATTACAATCCGCAAGCGATGCACTGCATGATTATTTTTCTACGGTTACTTTTAAATCGATGCAACTTCCGGTTATTTTCAATAGTACCGCACGCCCTTTACAAGCGGGACATACCATAGCGCAGATGTTAGAAAAACAAGTTATGTCACCCGTATATTTAGAAGATAGTATTCGTTATATGATAGATCAAGAGGTCGATACCATTATAGAAATTGGTCCTGGTAAAGTTCTAAGTGGTTTTATAAAGAAAATAGATAAAACAGTACGATTGTTTCAAGTGGAAGATAAAGAATCACTAGAAAAAACAATAGAGGGGATAAACAATGAAAAGATTGCAGGATAAAGTAGCTATCGTGACTGGTGGTAGCCAAGGTATAGGTAAAGAAGTTTGCTTAGCGTTAGCCAAAGAAGGTGCGATAGTAGCGATTAACTATCTTGATTATGGAAATAATCAGGAGCTAGCCTTACAGGTACAAGAGGAAGTTGTTAGCTTAGGCAATAAGGCCATGATTGTCAGTGGAAACGTTGCATCTTATGAAGAAACAGAAAAGATGATAAAGGATGTTGTAGCGGCCTTTGGTCGCATTGATATCTTAATTAATAATGCTGGTATTACTAGAGATGCTTTGTTATTACGCATGAAAGAAGCTGATTTTGATGCGGTTATTGATGTAAATCTAAAGGGGACTTGGAACTGTATGAAACAAGTTTCTAAAATTATGATGAAACAAAAACAGGGCCGTATTATCTCTATGGCTTCGGTTGTTGGCTTGCTAGGGAATCCTGGACAAGTCAATTACTGTGCTAGTAAAGCTGGAATTATTGGGATGAGTAAAGCGTTAGCTCGTGAGTTAGGGCCTAGAGGAGTAACCGTAAATACGGTGGCACCCGGATTTATTTGTTCAGATATGACAGAGAGTATTCCAGAAGATATTAAAGGAAAATTAAAGCAACAAATTCCACTAGGATATTTTGGTGAAGTTTGCGATATAGCGAATGTTATTTGTTTTTTAGCGAGCGATGAAGCACGTTATATTACTGGACAAACCATCAGTGTTGATGGTGGTATGGCAATGTAAGGAGGATACGTATGGAAAAGCGAAGAGTCGTTGTTACGGGACTAGGGGCTATAACCCCGATTGGCCATGATGTTCATTCTATGTGGCAAGGAATTAAAGAGGAGAAATGTGGTATCGATTTTATCACAAAGTATGATTGTAAAGATCGAAAAGTAAAGGTTGCTGCTGAAATAAAAAATTATACACCCGTAGGATTGGATAAAAAAGCGGCTCGTAAGATGGATCATTTTAGTCAATATGCAGTTATTGCTGCTAAAGAAGCGTTTCAAGATGCTGCTTTAGACAAAGAGAGCTACAATGCAGATCGTTTTGGCGTTATGATATCCAGTGGTATGGGGGGCCTTGAAACATGGGAAAAGGAAGAGATGAAGGCCTTAGAAAAAGGGTATGACCGAGTATCGCCTTTTTATGTCCCTATGGTTATTGCGAATTTAGCAGCCGGAAATGTAGCGATTGCTCTGCAAGCAAAAGGGATGTGTAGTTGTCCTGTGACTGCTTGTGCAGGGGGGACGAATGCAATTGGTGATGCTTTTCGAAGCATTCGTGATGGATATCACGAAATCATGGCTTGTGGAGGTACAGAAGCTACGATCACTCCACTAGGGATTGGTGGTTTTACTGCTATGAAAGCCTTAAGTGAAAGTGAGGATCCAATGCGTGCCTCTATTCCCTTTGATAAGAACCGCAATGGTTTTGTGATGGGGGAAGGTGCCGGTGTGCTAATCTTAGAAGAATATGAACACGCCCGTGCTCGAAATGCCCATATATATGCAGAAGTCATAGGGTATGGAACAAGTTGTGATGCCTATCATATTACAGCACCAGATGCACAAGGAGAAGGCGGTGCAAAAGCAATGATGAATGCTTTGCAGGATGCTAATATCTTGCCTGGAGCCATTGACTATATTAACGCCCATGGTACCTCTACGCCACTCAATGATAAAATGGAAACATTAGCGGTAAAAAAGGCATTCCAAGAAGAAGCATATAATATTCCAATATCTTCAACAAAATCAATGACAGGGCATTTATTAGGCGCTGCCGGTGGTGTAGAGGGGATCATATGTGTTAAATCATTACAAGAAGGTTTTATACCAGCGACAATTCATATAGAAAATATGGATCCAGAATGTGATTTACCGGTTATTACAACTGGAACAAAACAAAAATTACAATATGCAATGAGTAATTCACTCGGTTTTGGTGGTCATAATGCAAGTATTATTTTCAAGGCAATGGAGGATAATGAAAATGGAACTAACAAGTAATCAGATTCAAGAGATCAATCCGCATCGTTATCCCTTTGCTTTAGTCGACAAGATCACAGATTATGAACCTGGTGCTTGGGCAAGAGGAATCAAGTGTGTTAGTGTAAACGAAATGCAATTTATGGGACACTTCCCTAAACACCATGTTATGCCGGGAGTACTTATTGTCGAGGCCTTAGCACAAGTTGGATGTATTGCAATATTATCCAAACCAGAAAACAAAGGTAAAATTGTTTTCTTTGGTGGTATCAACAAGTGTAAATTTAAAGGCAAAGTAGTACCTGGTGATGTGATCGAAATGGAATGCATTTTAGTGAAACAAAAGGCAAATATTGG
>CAKVJS010000074.1 GCA_934754755.1 uncultured Erysipelotrichales bacterium | reverse complement strand
GGTGGCTGATTCGACAATTGGTAAAACAAGGAGCTACTTGTGGCTTCATTCATTTCCCGACCTATTTAATGGACTTGAAAAATAGTTTTGGTGAGGATGGTGTGGCTGAAAATTTAGCCTTATTAAAATCGGTAGATTATTTAGTTATCGATGATTTAGGTAATGAAAATGTAACGAGTTGGTCACGGGATGAGATTTTATCCGCTATGCTTTCCTATCGCATGCAAAGTGGCAAGACAACCTTCTTTACTAGTGCGTATTCTTTAACCGAATTAGGTACTGTATATACGCAAAAAAACAGTGATGCTTTGAAGGTAAAACAGTTACTAAAAAGGATACAAAGCATCTGTGATATTGTGCCTATAGTAGGGAAATCAAAACAACTTTAAAATTGCATATTTTATCGATTTTATTAGTATTAAACAGTATTTTATGGTATTATATAAAAGATATTTAAAAGGATGATAGAGGTGAAGGACAATGGTTAAGTGTATAGGTGTGTTAACCTCTGGTGGCGATGCCCCAGGAATGAATGCAGCAGTTCGGGCAGTTGCTAGAACTTGTTTAAATAAGGGTATTGAGGTGTACGGAGTACAATTAGGCTTTAAAGGACTCCATGAAGGAAACTTTATTAAGTTTGATTGTAAGAGTACTCGCAATATCATTAATCTAGGAGGAACTTTCCTAAAGTCAGCACGTTTTCCTGAATTCAAAGATCCAGAAATTCGTAAAGAAGCCATTGCACAGATGCAAAAAGTAGGTATGGAAGCATTGGTTGTCATTGGTGGTGATGGAAGTTACCAGGGTGCCTTACGTCTAACTGAAATGGGTGTAAACTGCATTGGGATTCCGGGAACGATTGATAATGATATTCCGGATACTGATTTTACGATTGGATTCGATACAGCGTTAAACACGATTGTCGATGCACTGGATCGTTTACGTGATACGTCTAGTTCCCATCAACGCTGTACCATTTTAGAGGTAATGGGTCGTAATTGTGGTGACTTAGCGGTTCATGCGGGTCTTGGTACCGGTGCAGAGATCATAGTTACGAGTGAAATTGGCTATGATCAACGCAAGGTTATAGAACGTTTAAAAGCGGCTAAAAAGTCAGATAAGACACATGCCTTAGTCGTAATTACGGAACATATTACCGATGTCCATGAATTAGCGAAGGTTATAGAGTTTGAAACCGGATTTGAAACCCGGGCTAATGTATTAGGACATATGCAAAGAGGTGGTCGACCATCCGCTCGCGATCGCGTATTAGCTTCACGCATGGGAGTATTTGCGGTAGAGATGCTAGAAAATGGCAAAGGTGGTCTATGTGTCAGTGAAGTAAATGGACAAATAAAAGGATTGCCGATTGAACAAATATTAACTCATAAGCGGGTCACTGATTTTGGTATTTATGAGGATGCAATGAAACTTCGATAGTAAAAATTTAAGTAAAGTGAGGATAAATAACTATGGTTTTGGATAAAAAGAAGAAAACACGTGTGGTTTGTACAATTGGACCAGCAAGTGATAGTGAAGAGATGCTACGTAAATTAATACTAGCAGGAATGAATGTGGTTCGTTTAAATTTCTCACATGGAAATTTTGAAGAACATGGATCAAGAATCGAAAAGGTTCGAAAATTACGTAAAGAATTATCAAAAAATATTGCTATTTTATTAGATACAAAAGGACCTGAAATTCGTACTGGTGACTTTGAAAACGGACAAACAGAATTTCAAAAAGGACAAAAAGTAACGATATGTGTAGAGGAGATTGTTGGTACGAGTGATCGTTTTACCATTTCTTATAAGGATTTGTATCGCGATGCAAAACCAGGTGGTACCATCTTAGTGAATGATGGACAAATTGCTTTACATGTAGATGCTATTGAAGGTACTGATATTCTTTGTACATGTGCCAACAATGGAGTCGTTAAAAACAAACGAGGAATCAATGTTCCAGGTATTACGTTAAACTTTGAATATTTATCACAAAAAGATATTGATGATATCACATTTGGTTGTACCAATAAAGTAAACTTTATTGCTGCTTCTTTTGTAAGACGTCCACAAGATATCTTAGACATTAAAAAACTACTTGTTGAAAATGGTCGCCCAGAAATACAAATTATTGCGAAAATAGAAAACCATGAAGGTGTAGAAAACATGGATGGTATTTTAGAAGTAGCCGATGGTATTATGGTTGCTCGTGGTGACTTAGGAGTGGAAGTACCAGCTGAGGACGTTCCTTTAATTCAAAAGAAATTAATTCGTAAATGTAAAGATGTAGGTAAAGTTGTTATTACAGCAACCCAAATGTTAGACAGTATGCAAGAAAACCCACGTCCTACACGTGCAGAAGTGAGTGATGTTGCTAACGCCATTTATGATGGTACGGATGCAATCATGCTTTCTGGTGAATCAGCGCAAGGTAAGTATCCAGAAGAATCGGTACAAACCATGACAACAATTTCTTTAAAGACAGAAGAAACATTAGATTATGATATGTTACACCGTCATGCGGTAAGAACAGCGACAGCAGATACTTCTGAAGCCATTTGTATGTCGGTAACAGAAATCGCATCAAAATTTAATATTGCTGCCATTATTGTGTTTACAGAAAGTGGATTTACTGCCAAACGAGTATCTCGATACCGTCCGGAAGCAATGATTATTGCCGCGACTCCATACGAAGCTATTACCCGTTCTTTAGCCCTAAACTGGGGTGTTAAAGGAATCGTATGTAAATCGATGGATGATCGTAAAAAACAAGTCGAATATGCAGAAATTCTTGCCAAGGAAAATGGTGTAGAACCTGGCGAAGAAATTATTGTTATCGCTGGTGCCCCTGGGGTTAAGGGAACAACAAGTTTCTTAGAATTAGTAACCGTAAAATAATATATAAGAGGCACGTAGCGTATACTATGTGCCTTTTTTGTTTGTAGATAAACCATACTTTTATTATTTTTTCATTTCTAACGTACGTCCGACATACTTCCCTTTACTTTGCTGGAATATATGGCTATACTACATGTGATTAGTACGGAAAGGTGATTTTATGAAAAAAATACAACATCGACAACTAGGAATCTTTTGCGTTTGTATAGTGATTGTTTGTTTAACATTATATGCTATGTATGATCTTTTTGCCTTTCATGCATATATTGATGTTATTGATTACGATACACTAGCGAGTGCTAATAATGATGATATCACCATTGATAAATACGAGTTATTTCAAGATGCCTCCGTATCCCTATATGGAAATGCAACCGTATCTTTTAAGGATGTAGATTCTTTATTACATAAATATCCTTCATTACAACGGGGGATGACACTGCCAGCAACTATGCAGGTTACCTATCAAATGGATTCTGGCAAGGAAAAGGTGGTAACCCATGATTATACATTAATTTTAGATGATGCTCCTTGTAAGCTGGAGCCAAAGAAGGTCGCTAGTAAAGGACATAAATATGCCGGTATTAAAGAGGTTACTTTAAAAGTTCATTATCCAGATCAAGAAGTATCTTATCCTTTACATTTAGAAACGATGAAGCCGATGAAAAGTATGGCTAAAAAATATCATATGCAAGCCATAAGTATATCTAAAAATACATTGCGCCTAGGCAAACTAATAGCGAGTTACTCCATGAAACGATCCTATGATACGATTTCATTGGAGTATCGCTATATCAATGACCCAGGAGGAAAACTTGATGACATGACGAATTACACGGTGTTTAACACCGTTACTATGTCTCTATATGAGTATATGAAAAGTGATGGTCTAGATACCTTTGTCTATGATGGTAAAGGAACCTTGGAAGATAAAAATTTAAGTGTTGTAGTATTGTTGGAAAAGGGAACAAAGCGCCTGAGTATACCTTTTGATTTAAGCTTTGATGGAGGGCAATATGGCCAATCTAAATAACTATAAAAAAAATAGGAAAGTCAGATCCGCAAGATGGTATATTATGCAAAATAGTATTATTAGTTTTGGTATTGCACTATTCGCCTTTATCTTTCATTTTTCAGAACATTATCATTCTAAAAATATACTATCTACGATTATATTTATTGTTCATAATGAATATATTATTTTATTTTTAGCACTCGTTTGGATTTTAAATTATTTAATTGCGGATTGTTGTGCTATTTTAAGTAGTATTATTCCGTACTCTTGGTTGCTTGTATTGTTTTCTTTTGCTTTGGTTGTGATTGTATGGTTGTATTTGCCACCGATCTTTACCATGAATGCCTTATTGATGGGAATCCGAGTATTAGGAATCCATTTTGGACAAATGATAAAATAGACCGATTGATTTCGGTCTATTTTAGTAAGGATGATATATCTTGTAATAAATCATTTTTTTTAGTATCATCTAAGGAGTTGTAATATTGCTCAAACAATACTCCTAAGCCTGGTAAAATGGTTTCTTCTTTAGAGGCAATCCCATCATTAATTATATTTCGCAAATCTTGACTACTAGATCCATGCAATTTTTGTAATAATGCCATTCTAATATCCAATATTCTCACTCCTTTTTTACAAGTATTGCGCAATTTCTAAGTTTTATACACGAGGTGTTTATGAATATACATAAAATACAAATACAAGATCGTTGGATTTATTATCAAGTCATTATAAAAAATATTAAACATTGTTATTTACAGGTTGAACAAGGACAACTAATTGTAAAAGCATCGCCAAAGTTCACCATGATGGAAATTGAAAATTGCATCTATAGAAATGCCCATAAAATATTGCCTCGGTTGGATGCCTATGAGCCCAAAGCGAGTTATGTAGATAGAGGATATGTGTATATATGGAATGAAAAATATAGGATTGTACTAGAAGATAAAAATAAAAAAAGCTGTCAAATAGAAGGATCTACCATATATGTATATCATCCCAAGATACAAGAAACGATAGAAGCCTATGTTAAAGAGGTGTTATATAACTATTGTTATCAATATAGTAAGAAACATAGCGATATGGTCTCTATTATGCCCACTATCAAAGTTCGAAAAATGAAACGGCGGTGGGGATCTTGTTTTTTTACCAAGAATACCGTTTGTTTTAATATGGCGCTTATACACCTATCTAAGGTGTGTGTTGATTATGTTATTGTGCATGAATTATGTCATTTTAAGCACCCTAATCATTCTAAAAACTTTTATCAAGAAGTAGAAAAATATATGCCTGACTATAAACGGCGCATACAATTATTAAAAGGAGAGTCCCTATGATTACTTCTATACATAACGCATGTATTAAAGATGTGATGAAATTAAAACAAAAAAAATATCGAAACCAAACAAAGCAATACCTTGTTGAAGGGCATCACTTAGTTCAGGAAGCATTACAAAAAGATAAAGTAGCGTATATTCTTAGTACAGAGGAACTGCAAATACATGTAAAAGTAATTTTGGTAAGTGAAGCGGTCATGAAAAAATTAACCGATGTTATGCACCCTCAAACCATCATGGCTGTTTGTCATATGGATATAGATGATACGATTATTGTGGGAAATCGATATCTATTATTAGATACTTTACAGGATCCAGGAAATGTAGGGACCTTGATACGTACAGCTGCTGCTTTTGGTATCGATCAAGTGATTTTATCACCTACTTGTGTGGATATTTATAACGATAAGGTATTACGTGCTATGCAGGGAGCCCATTTTCATATTTCTTGTATATATCAGGATCTTATGCAATGCATTCCGTATTTACAACAACAAGGTATTTTTGTTGTTGGATCAGCTCTGCAGGGAGCTCGAGCGATAGAAACGATAGAACCCAGTCAACGGATGGCCTTTGTTGTAGGCAATGAAGCCAATGGTATGTTAGAACAACATAGGAAAGTTTGCGATGCATTAGCGTATATTCCTATTCGTGATATGGAGTCGCTAAATGTTGCAATAGCAGGAAGCATTATGATGTATCATTTTAAAAAATAGAGTTGTCAATGACAACTCTAAACCTGTTCAAAAGAAATCAGAAAAAGTACATTTCCCATATTCCCTGAAATCTTCTTAGTCTTAAAATTTGCGGTTATTGAACCCTCATTGCAAAGTAAAATATATTTATAGTCACGATCTCCGGAAATTCGTAAAAAGCCAAAGAGGGTATGATATTCAGTTGGTGCTCTAAGGCGTATCGTACCTGTATAGAACTTTAAAAAGAAATTTTGAATCATAAAATCATAATTTTTTTGACCATTCGCTATAAATGTATCGGCGCCACCAAAGTGAAAGTCACTTGCCTGATCCGTGGTATCGACTAA
>CAKVJS010000073.1 GCA_934754755.1 uncultured Erysipelotrichales bacterium | reverse complement strand
ATCACCTAGGGCTAACTAACTTAAAAGCAAGGTGGGAAATAAGGTCATCTGGCTAACCAACAGTAAATAGCGATACTGTTTAATGCGGTGCATATGATATACCCCCATAAATGCCACAATACCAGAAGTAAAGGCTATACCCTGAACAATTACAAATATTGTTTTAACCTCAGCGAAATGTAAAAGAGAATTCTTAGAAATGATAAAATTAGGTAACAGTAACGAACCATGATTTAAAATAGATAAATATTTTACAATCCTAGTATAATTATCAAAAACAACACTACCTTTCATACTTACATTCTCTGTAATATTCAAATAAGAAATATCGAACGCATATAAGGGAGTAAAAAAGAGCGTAATAACAATTGCTATCGTGAAAATAAAGAGTGTAACAAGTAAGGCAATAAGGATATCCTTTTTACTATATCTCATATAGGAAATCTTCCCCTTTTTGTACCTCCGTTTTAGATAATAAAGGATATTCCTGTTGACGTAACACTTCATATATCCCAATTGCAACACTGTTTGATACATTTAAACTACGTACATTCCCACTCGTTGGTATCCGTAAACAACGATCTAAATTATCTTGTAAAATAGCTTTGGGAATGCCATCGTGCTCATGCCCAAAAAATAAGTATACATCTTGTTGTTGGTTGCTTGTAAAATCCTGATCACTAAAGCATGTTTTTGAATAGCGAGTAAAAAAATAAAAGTTCCCTTTATTTTGTTTGATAAACGATGCGTAATCATCATACACATATAATTGTAAATCATCAATATAATCTAAACCAGCCCGTTTCATTTTTTTATCATCTAAATCAAAACTCATCGGTTTAATAATATGTAAACATGTATTCGTAGCCACACAGGTACGCATAATATTCCCGGTATTTTGTGGGATCGCCGGATGAATTAATACGATATGATTCATAGGGTTACCTCCGTTAATATTTGTTGTAATTTGCGCAATGCCTTACCACGATGCGAATATTTGTTTTTTTCCACGCGCGTCATTTGAGCAGTTGTTTTACGACAAGGCGGATAGTAGAAAATTGGGTCATAACCAAATCCATTATCTCCCATCATTTCCGTATGAATTTCTCCCTCCATAGTTTCCTCTATCAATATAGGTGGTTGCCCTGGTAAACAAAGACACATCGCACATACATAACGAGCTGTCCTTGTTTTACCTTTGACTGCATCGATGATATATTGATTTTTAATGGTATAACTTGTTTTTTTACCCATAAAGCGAGCTGAATATATTCCTGGCCTTTTATCCATTGCATCGACTTCCAAGCCGGAATCATCAGCCAGCACTGGTAAATGCACTTTATCATAAATACTTTGCGCCTTACTCAGTGCATTTTCTTGAAATGTATTACCCGTTTCTACTAAATCCATATCCTTTCCAAAAATATCACGTAAGGTAACTACGGTAATATGTAAAGGTGCTACTAGATCCCGAATTTCTTCTATTTTTCCAGTATTACTGGAAGCTAATACTAATTTCTTCATATAAACTCCTATTCTATTTCGAGTATTTCTTTCATTATATCAATGGGCATTTCTTGTTTTGTCCAAATATGGAAGGACGCGGCTGCTTGAAACAATAACATTCGTTTTCCATTCATATAGTCTGCCCCTATTTTTTCCGCTTGTTTTAAAAGGGTTGTCCGTACTGGATGGTAGATTATATCCACTACCTTAAGAGAGGCTGTAAGGTAATTTTTTTTAGGTAAACTACTACTTTCCATCGTGCTACCCATACCCACACTAGAGGCATTGACAAGGATATAACTTTCGTTGATATCCTTTTGTAATCGTGCATGATCCGCTAAAGGTCGCAGGTATACTTTACCTGGCAGGAATCCTTGTATAGCTTCTATCTTCTCTTGCGCCTGTAAGTACCGAGGACTTTGACGTTGATATAAGACAACTTCTTGGACACCATCTAAAAGAGCTTGTACAACAATCGCAAAAGCAGCGCCACCAGCACCTAAAATAGTCATTTTCTTACCTTGTGGATGCCATCCTTTATCATATAACCCTTGCATAAAGCCCTGGCCGTCTGTCGTATCACCACAATATTTACCATCTTGTATGTATACGGTATTGACCGAGCCACTTAGTTTTGCGCGATTCGTGATCGTATTCAAATAGGGAATAATTATCTGTTTATAAGGCATAGATATATTTAATCCGTGAACACCTGCCTTCTGTAATCCAATAAATGCATCTTTGTTGTCTACTTCCGGAACATCGAAGGCAAGATATACATAATCCAATCCTAGTTTTTGTAAGGCTGTATTATGTAATTGTGGAGAAATGGAATGCTTAATAGGATGTGCTAAGATACCTAATAATTTAGTTTTTGCACTAATGGATAACATACATAGCCCTCCTTTTTGTATATATCATAGCTATTTTTAGAAAAATATGCAATAACAAAGTCATTTTGCATCGTTCCCGCTTTTTATCCTTTTTTCATGCATATTTTTACGGTATTCCCGCATATAGTATCGTAAGAAGACAAGGAAACAGAAAGGATAGGTTATGAAATATAAACGAATTAAAAAAATCTTGGTATGTGCCCTACTTATCACAGTAACTGGGTGCAATGGGCACACAGCCTCAAGAAATAAACTATTACAAGTCGTTACGACAACTACAATGCTTAGCGATTTAGCAAAAATCATTGGTGGTGATAAGGTGAATGTAAGTGGCCTAATGGGTCCTGGCGTCGATCCTCACCTATACCAAGCCAGTGCCAATGATGTCACTGCCTTACAACAAGCCGATATCGTTGTATATAATGGGCTACATTTGGAAGGTAAAATGGGAGATATTTTTGATTCCTTAAAACATGTTAAACAAATCATCTGTGTCGAAAATGGACTACGTAAAGAAGATATTATTCCGGCACCAGATGATGCTGCTATCCCTGATCCACATATTTGGTTCTCGGTTGAAAATTGGCAAAAAGCTGCTCGTTATATGAAAGAACAACTACAAACTTTCGATCCTGAAAGCAGAGATTATTATCAGAAAAATTATGAGGAGTATGAAAAACAATTGGAAGGATTACAATCCTACATTATCGGTCGGATTGAAGAAATCCCTGAGGAACAGCGTGTTTTAGTTACCGCCCATGATGCCTTTCACTACTTTGAAAAAGCCTACCATTTCAAAGTACTCGCGTTACAAGGAATTAGCACCGAATCGGAGGCAAGTACTTCCAATATCAGTCAATTGGCCAGTTTTATTGCGGATCATAAAATTAAAGCTATCTTTATCGAAAGCTCCGTGCCCTCTAAAACCGTTGAATCCTTGCAGGCAGCCGTAATGGATCGACACTTTGCGGTCAATATTGGTGGTCAACTGTATTCCGATTCATTGGGTGACAAGGCATCAAAACACGATACGTATATTACAACCTTTAAAGCAAATATCGATATCATTGTCGATGCACTGAAATGAGAGGATAACTATGAAAAAAAACGTCTTAGAAATACATGATTTAACCGTAACATACGATGCTAAACCGGTGCTTTGGGATATTGAACTAACATTACCACAAAAAGAATTAATCGCTATTGTAGGTCCCAATGGAGCTGGTAAAACGACTTTATTAAAAAGTATTATTGGTTTACTAAAACCAATTTCCGGAACGATCACCTTTTTACAAGATGGACTTCCGATTAAAAACATGAAAAATAAAATTGGCTACGTTCCCCAAGGAGAAAGCATTGATTGGGACTTTCCAACGACTGTTTTCGATGTTGTGTTAATGGGGCGCTATGGACATATTGGTTGGATTAAGAAACCGGGTCCTAAAGATAAGGAATTAACCTTACAAATTTTAGATAAGGTTGGCATGATGCCATATAAAGATCGCCAAATCCGACAATTATCCGGAGGTCAACAACAACGGGTTTTTTTAGCCCGGGCACTTGTCCAAAATGCGAATATTTATTTATTGGATGAACCATTTAAGGGGGTTGATATCAAAACAGAAAAAGTAATTATTCATTTATTAAAAGAATTACAAGCACAAGGAAAAACGGTAATTGTTGTTCACCATGATTTACCGATCGTTGCAAATTACTTCAGTTGGGTTACTTTTATCAATCAGAAAATTATCGCCAATGGTCCAGTTACTGAAGTATTTACGGAAAGTATTATCAATCAAACCTATCAAGGAAGCGACAGTAGTAAAAGGATGCGATCCTAATGCAAAATTTACAATCTCTATATGGTGACTATACCTTTCATATTGTTGCCTTAGGTTCCATTTTACTAGGTATGATTAGTGGTATGATTGGATGTTTTGCGATTTTAAAAAAGGAAAGTCTATTAGGCGATGGTATTTCCCATGCCGCCCTGCCGGGTATTGCCTTAGCCTTTTTAATGACTGGCCAAAAACATACGATGATTCTACTATTAGGCGCTTCCGCAACCGGATTACTCGCCATTTGTATTATTCGCCTTATTACCAATTATTCTTGCATTACCTTTAGTAATGCACTAGCTCTCGTGATTTCAGTATTCTTTGGAATGGGAATATCCTTATTAACCTATTGTCAAAAATTGCCCACCGCAAATCAAGCTGGTTTAAAACGATTTATTTATGGCCAGGCTTCCACTTTACTCAAAAGTGATGTTATTCTTATTGGCGTAGCCAGCACAATAATACTACTTGTTATTATACTCTTATGGAAAGAATTTAAAGTAGTTATTTTCGATCGCACTTTTAGTAACTGTTTAGGTTTTCCACCAACTGTATTGCATAATATCCTATCTCTTTTAATTGTGATCACGATCATTATTGGATTGCAAAGTGTCGGTGTTATTTTAATGAGTGCCATGTTAATTGCGCCCGGTATTGGCGCTAGGCAATGGACCAACCGACTTTCTCTAATGATTGTTTTGGCAGCTATCTTTGGTGGTTTGTCCGGTCTAATTGGAACTACTATTAGCTCTTTATTTCCCAACATCCCAACCGGTCCATCGATTGTTCTTGCTCTTTCCAGTATTGCCTTTATTAGTTTATTATTTGCACCTGGTCGTGGTATTCTATTCACCTTGTATCAACGTCACCAAACAAAGAAGGAATTAGTATGAGTCCACAGTTAGAAATCGCCCTAATCGCAATTATTGTTTCGATGCTTTGTTCCTTACCCGGTATCTTTTTAATCTTGCGAAATATGGCTATGATATCCGATTCGATTACCCATACGATATTATTAGGTATCGTTCTTGGTTTTTTTGCGACCCACGACCTTTCTTCTCCCTTTCTATTAGTCGGTGCTACGCTGGTTGGAGTGCTAACCGTATGGTTAACCGAATTTATAAATAAAACCCGTTTAGTATCCCAGGAATCGGCGATCGGTATTGTGTTTCCCCTATTATTTTCTTTCGCTGTCATTCTAATTACCAATTATGCAGGATCCGTTCACCTAGATACCGATTCGGTATTACTTGGAGAATTAGCCTTTGCGCCCTTCGATCGCCTTACTATATTCGGCTTTTCCATCGCAAAATCATTGGTCATGGCTATTACCTTATTATGTATTAATGGAAGTATTCTATTTATATTTCGTAAGGAGATGATTATTAGTACCTTTGATCCAGTCGTCGCTAAATTAATGGGATTTACCCCAACACTACTACACTATGGTCTAATGACAATGGTATCGATTAGTGCTGTCGGTGCCTTTGAGGCAGTCGGTTCAGTCTTAGTTGTTGCCTTTATGGTTGGACCTCCACTAAGTGCCTATTTATTAACGTATAAAATACAGACGATGTGTATCTACACAATGCTTATCTGCACGGTAACAAGTATTGTAGGATATATATTTGCAATTCTCCTTGATATTTCTATTGCGGGAAGTATTGCCACATGGATTGGTATATGCTTTATCATTATTCTTATTGTGAGTCCTAAAAAAGGAATACTAACCAATATCAGAAATCGCCAAAAACAAAAACGATATTATTTACAATCCATTGTATTAGTTCATATTTATCATCATATGTCACCTCTAGAACACAATGAACTACAATTGGATACCATCCATGAACATTTACAATGGTCAAAAACAAGAGTAGAAAAATGTATCCAACAACTATTAAAAAGGCAATATATAAACATTATTCAAAATATGGCTTTATTAACTGATAAAGGAATTCAAAAAGTAGAACAGTCAAACGATATAAAAAGATAATAATAATCCCCCTATAACAATGTTGTTATAGAGGGATTTTTTATTACTTAGCATGTTATTAAG
>CAKVJS010000072.1 GCA_934754755.1 uncultured Erysipelotrichales bacterium | reverse complement strand
GCCCTACATGTGCTTGTTTTCCATGAATGGTTACTTCCAGTTCACCACCTTGCGCCATTAACGCTCCTGCGCGAGAGGCGATGGTACCTTCTTCTATATCAGGCGTTAGATGCATGCCAAAAACAGCTTTAACATGATATTTTTCAAATATTCCCGTATTTACAAAAAGATGGGCACCACGAACAATTTCCTCTGCTGGTTGAAATAGCAACAGCACATTGTAGCGATATTTCTCTTGGCTTTGTTTTAAAAATAAAGCAAAACCCAACAAAGCACTCATATGTCCATCGTGCCCGCATGCATGCATACGTCCAGGATGCAAGGATACATACGAACAATCATTTTTCTCCGTAATCGGTAAACCATCGATATCACAACGAAAAGCAATCGTCTCCGATTGATGATGATCAATATAAACAATGAGTCCCGTCTTAGAAATAGAAAGAGGATGATATCCCATTTTTTGTAACGCAATACGCAAATATTCCGTTGTCTTATATTCTTCTAATCCTAATTCAGGAATTTGATGCAAACTCCGCCGCCAGTTTCGTATATTTTCTTGTATATCCATTATCATATTATTCTCCCTTTTATCTATAGATCCCTTAATTTTGATACAATCTCTGTTTTTCCCTTTGTCTTTTCATCCTTTGTCTCCTTTACTATTCTCGCTGGATTTCCTACCACAACAGCCCCCTCTGGAACATCCTTGGTGACGATACTTCCGGCACCAACGACGGCATGTTTTCCCACATGCACACCTTCTAAGATAACGGCATTCGCTCCAATGATAACATCATCCTCAATTATTACAGGCTTAGCGCTTGGCGGTTCAATGACGCCCGCAACAACCGCACCAGCACCAATATGACACCGACTCCCAATACTTGCGCGACCACCTAGGACAACGTTCATATCAATTAACGTTTCCTCTCCTATACATACCCCTATATTAATGACAGCTCCTGACATAATAATCGCATGATCACCAATAGTAACCTGTTCGCGAATATACGCCCCTGGTTCAATGCGGGCATTTAGGTTTATAATATCTAACAGTCCAATGGCGCTATTGCGACAACTCTGCTCTCTATGCATCATTGTAATGCGATCTTTATACGCTATAATATATTGTTGAATATCGTCTACTTCTCCAAAGATAATACGCATTGTTTCACTTCCAAACGATTTACTATTTTTACATTCCGGCAAGTCATGTCCTTGTACATATAAACATACCGGTGTGCTTTTTTTAGCATGTTGAATATAACGTATTATTGCATTCGTATCTTCCATATTTCCTCCTATATTTCTATGGTTCCTTCAAAAACGGTATCCGCAGATCCAGTAATATGCATATGTTTATATAGATAGGATACATCCAGTACGCCACCTAACATCTCTACTTTCCCCTTGGGTGCAGCATGTCCACTCATATAACAAGCATACAGCGCGGCGCAGGCCCCTGTCCCACAGGCCAAGGTTTCATCCGAACCTCGTTCCCAAACCCGCATTTTAATATGATCTTTATCGTCTACCTTAACAAACTCGATGTTTATGGGTTGATCATACAGTTCATGTTTCATAAAAGCATCTGCTATTTGTTGGATATTTACTGAAATATCATCAACGAAAAAAACAATATGCGGTGTTCCGATCATTACTGCCGTTATATAATAGGTTGTATCCAATAGAGAAATAGCCTTATGGATAATAAAATCACCTGCATAATGGATCGGCATATCTTTAATCAACAAGGATGGTTTACCCATATCTACGCGAACGGATGTTATCGTATTATGGTGAAACAGTAAGTTCGTTTGGTAAACACCCGCTATTGTTTCAATGTGTAATTGTCTTTTGTCTGTTAAATGATGTTCATAACAATACTTTGCCACGCAGCGAATACCATTTCCACACATCCTTGCCTCACTGCCATCCCGATTAAAAATGCGCATTTTAAAATCACTACTTTTTGAGGGCAAAATTAAAATAACACCATCACTACCAATCCCAAAATGACGATCGCTTAACATTTGTATAAGGCACGTATGTACCGGAAAGTGTTGATGAATTGCATCGATGTAAATATAATCATTACCTAATCCTTCCATTTTTGTAAATCGTATTTTCAAAATTGTCCTCCCTTTCTGGTTCCCTACTATATATATGAAAGATAGCGAAACGTTATTACTAAAGACAATCGTATGTTTTTGGCATAAAAAAAAGAGAAATCCTATGATTTCTCCTAAATATTATCTCTTCCCTTTACTATTTTTTCTAGCCGCTTCAGACTTTAATTTTCTTTTTAAACCTGGTTTGACGTAGAATTCTCTTTTACGAGCCTCTTGAAGGGTTCCTGTTCTGGATACTTGTCGCTTAAAACGACGTAAAGCGTCATCTAATGATTCATTATCTCTTACTACAGTTTTTGCCATCGGATTTCCCCCCTTTAACTCTAATTTATACATTTATTATATATTTTTTTTCTATCAATTGCAACACTTTTGTTTTTTGTTTCATTAATTTTCATCAACTGGTAATTTATATATAAAAAATCTGCCTTAAAAGAATAATAGGAGCGTATCTTTTACTATGTAATCGTACTTTATTTTAAACGAAAGGAAGATCGTTTCATACTATAGTAAAAAGGTAAAAAAGCACTTGTAAAGTAAGTGCTTTTCATACGTAATTTAATACGGAGCCGTAATGACACCACAGGCAATTTTATTGCCGGAATCACCAGCTGGTTGGGAAACAAAATCATCTGCATGCGAATGGATAATGACTGTCCGACCAATCACTTCTTCGGGAGTAAATCGACTTGTGTAAACAGCCATCCAAGCTTTTCCCTCATCCGAAAATAGAGGTGGCAAGTCCCCCGTATGGTATGGATGTTCACAACCCGTAAGATTTAAATGTCCGCCAGAAGCTCCAAAAGGTTTGCCATCTTGTGTAGCACAGCTTGTTCCCTCGTGGATATGGAAACCATGGATACCTAAATGACAGCCCGTATCTGGCAAACCATCGGCACAAGCTACTACAATGGATCCAGTACTATAGGGAAACGCTAAAAATTTTCCATTTACATCCGAACCCTGAATATGCGCAATCGCTGTTGGTTCACTCATCGCTATCACACGAATAATATCAAAAGTGTTCATTTTATCACCTTTACTATGTATATGATACAATCCATCGTTTTGTTATATTATGTATGCATAATTTATTAAAAATAAACCAAATTATAATATATTAGTAAATGTATTGTATTTACTATAGCTTATCCATAATTTAAAAATTCATGCATAAAGGAGGCAAAACTTATGTATAAAATAATCATCGCTGTAACAACAATTCTTTGTATGACTGGCTTTACGGCGACTAAGGAAGAGGAACCAGCCATTGTAATCAAAGAGGAAGTTACTGATTTAACCTTTAAATAAGAAGCTAATGCGTTGTTTTTACACCGACTCTAGTATACAATGTAGACAAGGTAGGTGAAAACAATGAAATTAATATCCTGGAATGTAAATGGTATTCGAGCTTGTTTAAACAAAGGATTTTGTGATTTTCTAAAAGAAAGTGATCCTGATATACTGTGTATCCAAGAAACAAAAATGCAAGAAGGACAAGCAGAAATAGAAAGCGAAGGATACTATCAGTATATGAATAGTGCCAAGAAAAAAGGTTATAGTGGAACTATGATTTTTACTAAACAAAAGCCTCTTAACGTAACCAAGGGCATCAATATAGAAGAACATGATCAAGAAGGACGTGTCCTTACGGCCGAATATGACGACTTTTTCTTAGTTACTTGTTATACGCCAAATTCTCAAAATGAGTTAAAACGACTTTCCTATCGTATGGAATGGGAAGATAGTTTCTTAGCGTATATAAAACAATTAGATAGTAAAAAGCCGGTTGTTTTATGTGGCGATTTAAATGTAGCCCATCAAGAAATCGATATTAAAAATGCGAAAACAAATCAACGTAATGCGGGATTTACCATAGAGGAACGAAATAAATTTACCGCCTTATTAGAAAGTGGATTTATCGATACCTTCCGTTATTTACACCCTGATACAACAGGCATATATTCCTGGTGGTCATACCGCTTTAATGCTCGTAAAAATAATGCGGGATGGCGGATTGATTACTTTGTTGTTTCCTCACGATTACAAAACGTCATAAAAGAAGCAGATATCTTAACCGATGTTATGGGTAGTGATCATTGCCCGGTTAGTCTAACATTAGATATATAATATAGTCCTTTCCTAACGGAAGGGACTTTTTTCATAGGCAACTACCAAGTCGTCTAAATCATGGATGAATATACTAGGGTAAGGAGGAAAAGAAATGAAAAAAATCTTGCTTTTTTTACTGGCTGTAGTTTTGGTTTCTTGTGGAATCATCCTACTCCGACCGACACAAAAACAAGAAAATCCGCCTTTACGAGTAGCCGAAGTCACGCATTCCTTATTTTACGCCCCTTGGTATGTAGCTATTGAAAAAGGCTACTTTACAGAGGAAAATTTAAAGTTGGAGGTTGTCGTTAGTCCCGGTGCTGATAAAGTATCCGCTGCCGTTTTATCGGGAGATGTTGATATTGGTTTATGTGGCATAGAAGCCGCCATCTATATTGAACAAGGAAAGGAGAAAAATCACCTACAAACTTTCGCTGGCCTAACCAAGCGCGATGGATCTTTTATTGTAGCACGTCATCCAATGCCTTCCTTTACCTTAGATGATTTACGAGGAAAACAAATCATTGGTGGTAGAAAAGGCGGTATCCCCGAGATGGCATTGGAAAGTATGTTACGTGAACACCAAATCGATCCAGAGAAGGATGTAACGATTAATACAAGTATTGAATTCGCAGGCATGCAAGGTGCCTTTATTGGTGGTACTGGTGATTTTGTTACCTTATTTGAACCAATTGCTTCCACCCTTGTCAAACAAAAGTATGGCTATATTGTTGGTGCTGTAGGTTCCTATAGTAAAGAAGTTCCCTATACTGCCTTTTTAAGTAAAAAAAGTTACTTAGAAAAACATCCTAAAACCATACATTCCTTCACCAAAGCAATTAGTAAAGGACTCGCATACGTACACAATCATAGCGCTACCGATATTGCGAAAACGATCCAACCGCAATTTCCATCGATTAACCTGGACATACTAACAACAGCTATTGAAAACTATAAACAGGCCAATGTCTGGAAAGAAAATGTAATGATAAGCCAACAAGAACTTGAACGATTACAAAACATTATGATAGAAGCTTCGCAAATCACCGCTCCTGCCGACTATCATAAGATTGTAAATACCCGGTACTTTGATCATGAGTAAACAACATACCATCCTACAAATTCATGATATATCAAAAACATATCACGATAAGCGTGGTGAATTAATTGCCCTTGAGGGTATTAATATGCGCATTATGGAAGGTGAGTTAATCGCGATTGTAGGTTCCTCGGGCTGTGGTAAATCAACCTTGTTATCAATTATTGGAGGATTGGAAAAGCCATCCGGTGGTTGTTTAACCTTTCATAAAAAAAGGATGAAAATTGGCTATATGTTACAAAGTGACTCTTTATTTCCTTGGCGAACTATTTTTGACAATTGTATGCTTGGTCTAGAATTACAAAAATTAAATACTAAAGAAAACAAAGAAAAAGTAAAACAATTATTGACTACCTATGGACTGCAACAATTTATGCATAGCTACCCCAAAAGTTTATCCGGTGGAATGAAACAACGGGCAGCTCTCATTCGCACACTAGCGATTGATCCAGATATCTTGTTATTAGATGAAGCTTTTAGCGCCTTAGATTATCAAACCCGTCTAATTTTAAGTGATGATATTTATTCTATTATTAAACAGGAAAAGAAAACTACAATTATGGTTACCCATGACTTATCAGAGGCAATCAGTATGGCCGATCGTATTTACGTATTGAGTAGTCGTCCCGGTCGGGTAAAAAACATATATACTATCGAGCTAGAAAATAAAGGGTCACCGATTGAAAACCGTAAAGCCAAAGAATTTGCGAGCTATTATAATCAAATATGGAAGGATCTAGATGTCAATGTATAGTAATGAACACAAAATATATCTTAAAAAAATAAGACAACAAAAGATTGCTATCCGGTTTGCGCAAATCACCATTATTATTTCTAGCATTGGACTATGGGAATTAGCCGGCACGTATCATTGGATCAATACTTTTATCACATCACAACCGTCCGCCATTAAAGATACAATCCTATCTCTCTACCAAACCAATAATCTTTGGCCGCATATTTTCACTACTATTTATGAAACCATCATTAGTTTTTCAATTGGGACAAGCATCGGCTTTGTCATCGCTATTTTAATGTGGGCCTATAC
>CAKVJS010000071.1 GCA_934754755.1 uncultured Erysipelotrichales bacterium | reverse complement strand
ATAATTCAATAGCGTACTATGTTTTTTGTTGACATACTATGGGGATACACATATAATGATATGGAAACGATTTAACAGTACAGTAGAGGAGAGACTATATGGGTACTTTTTTATATTATATATGTTTATTTACGGCCTATTTTTTTAGTTGCCGATGGATCTATTTGGAACTCAAAGAAAGAGAGAAATCTCCGTATCTATGGGTTTTTATTACCCTTTTATTAGGTCCTACGATAGGAATTATTATTTATTTATTGATGTGTTATTATAAAGGATATAAGGTTGATTATACCCGATATAAAAATTATTTGATCATTATTATCGTTGCGATTGCTGCAAGTGTTATTATCAGAGTTATGCAGGTATCTACGGAAATCAATGGTTTATTTGATACTATGATTGCATTGTTAGGATAGGGGACTTTATATATGGGGATGATGATTATATCGATTTTTGTATTAGTAATTGCTGTAATTTATAATGTATTTTTACTGTATCGTTTTGTGTATTTGGATTGTAAACAAAAAGGTAATAACGTTGGATATATATGGATGTGGATGTTAATCTTGTTTATTGTAAGTCCGCTTCTTGGTTGTTTGTTATATTATTTAAGTTGCAGTATGAATGATACGAAAGTGGAATTATCAAACTATCGCAAGATATGGGTTCGATATGGCTGGTCGATATTGATTATAGTTCTTGCAGTGATTGGTATTTTCGCTGGTTTTGGATCCCTTTTTTCATAATATTGACCGGTAATAAGAGGAGGGTTAGATATGTTTGTCTTTGTCGGGTTAAGTGCATTGGTTATCCTATGTTATATTATCTTCTTATTATTTCGCATGGTATATCTAGACGCTCCCAAACACGATTTTAAACTGTATGTTTGGATGATTATAATGATTATAGAAAGCCCATTTCTAGGTATTCTATTATACTTTTTAAGTTGTTGGTCCAATCATATTAAGATTGATTTTGGTAGCTATACAAAGATCTGGGTTGCTTTAGGATGGTCTATTATCAGCCTCTTTATTTGTCTTGTTCTATTTGTTATCCGACTAGCAGTAGAATAATGTCTATTTTATGTTTGTAGATAGTTGTCAAAATTTAAAAATAATGGTATTATGCAAACAGTTATACGACTGACGGAAGTAGAATGGACTACAGGGAGTATAATGTAAGCGAGCCGACCGTCTGGGCATTTGTCCGGATGAGTAGGCTCTTTTTTACTATTATAAGAAAGGATGGCAGTATAATGCGAGATGTAGAAATAGCGCAAGCAACCCAAATGCAACCCATTTCTTCTGTTGTTTCGCCGCTAGGGGTTACGATGGATGATTTAGAATTATATGGTAAGTATAAAGCGAAAATAACAATGGAGGCGATGCAACGAATTATCAATACACATAAAAAAGGAAAATTGATTTTAGTTACAGCGATTAATCCAACACCAGCTGGTGAGGGGAAAACAACAACGATGATTGGATTACATCAAGCAATGCATCAAATGGGTGAAAAGTCGATGGTAGCGATGCGGGAACCTTCTCTTGGCCCTTGTTTTGGTATTAAGGGTGGGGCTGCTGGTGGTGGCTATGCACAAGTCGTACCCATGGAAGATATTAATTTACACTTTACTGGTGATATGCATGCGATCACGAGTGCCAATAATTTAATTGCAGCGATGTTGGATAATTCTTTACAACAAGGCAATCCACTACATATCGATGCTAG
Organism: uncultured Erysipelotrichales bacterium; assembly: GCA_934754755.1. Taxonomy (GTDB): domain Bacteria; phylum Bacillota_I; class Bacilli_A; order Erysipelotrichales; family Coprobacillaceae; genus CAKVJS01. The sequence continues at coordinate 4,689 of CAKVJS010000071.1, read as the reverse complement.
AACTATCGTCTGGAAACGAGTTGTTGATTTAAATGATCGAGCGCTTCGTCATACAATCTGTGGACTTGGTGGTAAAGTAAATGGCGTGCCACGGGAAGATGGGTTTGATATTACGGTAGCTAGTGAAGTCATGGCGGTGCTTTGTTTAGCGAGTGATATGGCGGATTTAAAAAGGCGTATTGCGCGGATGATTGTTGCTTATAATGAACAAGGTATGCCGGTTACTGTCGATGATCTGCAAGCTACCGGCGCTGTTTCGTTATTATTAAAAGATGCGATTAAGCCGAATTTTGTCCAAACATTAGATCATGCACCAGTCCTTGTACATGGCGGTCCTTTTGCGAATATTGCCCACGGATGTAATTCCCTTCTAGCAACCAACCTAGCGATGCATTTAGCGGATTATACGATTACTGAAGCTGGCTTTGGTGCCGATTTAGGTGCTGAGAAATTCTTGGATATCGCCTGTCGTAAGGGTGATATGCAACCCGATGCTGTACTTATTGTCGCTACCATCCGGGCTTTGAAAATGCATGGCGGCGTGTCAAAAGATGCATTATCTACGGAAGATGTTGAGGCTATGCAAAAGGGATCGGAAAATTTAGCGAAACATGTTGAAAATATCCGTAAATTTGGTCTTTCTTGTATGGTGGCTATTAATGTATTTCCAACGGACAGTGTCACAGAAATACAGGAGCTCATCGATATATGTCATGCCTTGCAAGTACCTGTAAGCATTTCTGAGGTGTTTGCTAAAGGTGCTGAAGGTGGAAAAGATATGGCATTACAATTATTAAACTTATTAGAAAAGGAATCTTCTGATTTTCAATATTTATATGATGAAAAAGAAAGTATCGGGAATAAAATCGAAACGATCGCTACTGAAATCTATGGCGCAAATAAAGTTATTCTATCGAAAAAAGCGAAAAACAAGATTCGCAAATATGTACAATTAGGTATGGATAAATTACCAATCTGTGTTGCGAAAACACAATACTCTCTGTCGGATCAACCACAATTACTCGGTCGCCCTAAAGATTTTGCGATTACGATCCAAGATATTATTGTCAATGCCGGTGCTGGTTTTATCGTCGCTTTAGCAGGCGATGTGATGCGGATGCCAGGCTTACCCAAAACGCCAGCTGCCGTCCATATGGACATTATGGATGATGGAACAATTACAGGACTTTTCTAAGGAGGATACAATGAAAGTAACAGTCGTAATGGGATCCAAAAGTGATCTACCAAAAGTAACAAATATGATTACTCGTTTACAAGAGTATCAAGTAGAAGTACAAGTACGGGTGCTCTCCGCTCACCGAGCACCAGCTTTACTTCGGCAGTGTATTGAAGAAACAAATACTGATAATACAGAAGTAATTATTGCGGTTGCGGGAAAGGCAGCGCATTTACCAGGAGTGATTGCCTCGATGACAATTCTTCCAGTTATTGGTGTACCCATTAAGGGGAGTGCCTTAGATGGTATGGATGCCTTGCTTTCGATTGTCCAAATGCCAACCGGTGTGCCGGTAGCTAGCGTAGCCATTGACGGAGGCGATAATGCGGCCTTATTAGCGCTGGAAATGTTAGCCTTAAAATATAATCCAGTGCGTGAACAATTACTTGCCTTCCGTAAAAAAATGGAAGCAGATGTGTTAACTATCGATCAAGAAATTCAAAAGTCGTATCAATAAGGAGAAAATATATGAAGGTTTTATATGAAGGAAAAGCGAAACAAATTTTAGAAACAGAACAAGAAAATCAATATTTAATTCATTATAAGGATGATACGACAGCTGGAAATGGTGAAAAACATGAAAAGTTTGTCGGAAAAGGAGAAATAAACAACGCAATCTCTTGTATTATCTTTCAAATGTTAGAAGAGGCTGGTATTCCTACCCACATGATTAAAAAGATCAATGAGCGCGATGTGCTTGTTAAAAAAGTTACTATTTTCCCATTAGAAGTGATTATTCGTAATGTTACAGCGGGGTCCTTTTGTCGTCGCGTAGGGGTAGAGGAAGGACAAGTACTAGCGGAACCAATCTTTGAATTCAGTTATAAAAATGATGATTATGGAGATCCACTGATCAATGATGATCACGTCGTAGCGATGCAATTAGCGACGCGTGAAGAAATTGCGTATATTCGAAAACAAACCTTACAAATCAATCGCCTATTACAAGAATTTTTCCTCCAATTTAATTTACGTTTAGTAGACTTTAAAATTGAATTTGGTAAAACAGATGCTGGAGAAATTTTATTAGCCGATGAAATATCACCAGACTCTTGTCGCCTATGGGACAAAGATACGAACCAAAAATACGATAAGGATGTCTTTCGCCTAGATATGGGTGATTTAATGGCCACGTATCAGGAAGTATTGCGTCGCTTACAAAAATAAAATACGGGGAGAAATACGATGAGTAATATATATAAAGCAGCAGGTGTAGATTTAGAAGCGGGGTATGCATCGGTCGATTTATTACGGGATCATGTGGCCCGTACCAAGCGTAAAGGAGCCATGGACTCGTTAGGTGCCTTCGGTGGTATGTTTGATTTAAGTGCCTTACAGATGAAAGAACCAGTGCTAGTATCGGGAACCGATGGTGTCGGTACCAAACTATTACTGGCTTTTGCGTGTGATAAACACGATACGATTGGCATTGACGTAGTTGCTATGTGTGTCAATGATGTATTAGTTCAAGGGGCACTTCCGCTATACTTTTTAGATTATATTGCAGTTGGTAAAAATCAACCGGAAAAGATCGAGCAGATTGTCAAAGGAATTGCGGACGGTTGTGTTCTGAGTGATTGTGCCTTAATTGGTGGCGAAACCGCTGAAATGCCCGATATGTATGAAAAAAATCATTATGATTTAGCTGGTTTTTGCGTGGGAGCTGTCGAAAAAAAGGATATTATAGATGGAAAAAACCTAAAAGAGGGACAAGTGTTACTAGGTTTGCCTTCTAGTGGAATTCATTCGAATGGATATGCCTTAGTACGTAAGATTTTCTTTAAGGATCATGATTATACCGTGGATAGTGTTTTACCATCCATCGGTAGAACGGTCGGAGAATCATTATTAGAACCAACGAAAATCTATGTATCGGCAGTGCGCACATTACTACAACAAAATATTGCGATTACCGGTATGGCCCATATAACCGGTGGTGGATTTTATGAAAACTTACCGAGAATGTTAAAGGGGCATGGTTGTACGATCGATATTGCTTCGATTCAAAAACCAGCTATATTTGATGTTTTACAAGAGCTAGGCAATATAGATAAAGAAGAAATGTATCATATCTTTAATATGGGTATTGGCTATGTAGCAGCTATGGATGCTAGTGATGTCGATAAAGCAATAGCTGCCTTACAGGAAGTTGGCGAACAAGCCTATCCGATTGGCGTCGTTACAACAAGTGGTAAGGTTGATTTACAATGGTAAAAAGAATTGCTGTATTACTTTCCGGCAATGGTTCCAATCTACAAGCATTAATCGATCATCAAGATCAAATGCATGGTCAAATTGACCTTGTTATTTCCAATAAGGCTTCTGCCTATGGACTTGTTCGTGCCAAAGAGGCTGGGATTAATACCGAAGTTATTATCCGGGATGATGCGAAAATATTACAACTATGTAAACAAAGGAAAATTGATGTTATTGTTTTGGCGGGGTATCTCGCCTTTGTAACACCAACTTTGTTACAGGCGTATGAAAATAAAATCGTTAATATTCATCCCTCTTTAATTCCTAGCTTTTGTGGTCCCGGGGCCTATGGTATGCATGTCCATGAAAAAGTTATTGCAAGAGGAGTAAAAGTGACCGGTGCAACGGTTCACTTTGTGAGTGATGAAGTCGATGGTGGTCCCATCATTATGCAAAAAGCTTGTGATATTAGTGACTTACATGTACCGGAAGAAGTACAACAGCGAGTACTTGTGATTGAACATGAAATATTAGTGAAGAGTGTGGCCGCTTTATGTCAAGATCAAATAGAAATCGAAGAAGGAAGGGTGATTATCCATGAGTAAACGAGCATTATTGAGTGTGACCGATAAAACGGGGATTATTTCATTCGCTAGAGCATTGTTAGCTCTTGACTTTGAAATTATTTCTACCGGTGGCACAATGAAACAGTTAGAAGAAGAAAATATTCCTTGTCAAAATATTGAAGCCATCACCAATTTTCCAGAAATATTGGATGGCCGAGTAAAAACACTACATCCAAACGTCCATGGGGGACTATTATATAAACGAGATAATGCACAACATTGTCAAACGATTCAACAACATCATATCGAATCGATTGATTTAGTTTGTGTCAATCTATACGCTTTTGAAAAAGCGTTAGCGCAAGATAAAGAAGAATCGGAAATGATTGAAAACATTGATATTGGTGGTCCAAGTATGTTGCGTTCAGCAGCGAAGAATTTTCAGGATGTTATTGTTGTTTGTGATCCCCGAGATTATTCCTATGTTATTGAAACCTTACAAAACAAGGAAGATAACGAGGCTTTTCGTAAACAACTCGCATTTAAAGTATTCTCGTTAACATCGTATTACGATGCCATAATCGCTAATTATTTAGGTTTACAAACAAAGAGTACCTTTACGGATACGATGACGATTCCACTAAAGAAGGTGTCTCCTTTACGTTATGGTGAAAATGCGCACCAACAAGC
>CAKVJS010000070.1 GCA_934754755.1 uncultured Erysipelotrichales bacterium | reverse complement strand
AGCAAGCCCACCTTGTACAAATACATACCGATATCACTAACCTAGAACAAGTATCCTTAACTATGGATACGAGAAAAAAAGAATTAGCTTTCCTGCAAGAACAATGTAGCCAACAGGAAAAAATTCACCAGGATATACAATCCCAGTTACATGTAACAGAAGGAAAACTATCAACTTATTCGTTGGATGCGACGGTTACTATGGAAGAAATTGATAGTACCATGCAATCACTACAAAAAAAGGTACAAATGTTACAACAAAGGATGCAAGATATTGAACAGCGCCATGCTACTTGTCAAGAGGACATGTGGACGATGCAAAGTACAAGGGAAACCTTGGATAAGCAATGTAGTAAGATTCAACAAGAAATGACAAATATGGACGCTCAACTGGAAAGAGAAATGGCACAATGTAATATTAGTCTGGATGTATTTATGTCTGTATTGGATACGCTAAGTCAGTTGGAAACTATGGAAGAACAATTACAAATCTATCATGTAACCCAAGAACGTTTATTACAACAAAGCGAACAGCTACAAGCTGCCATTGGTACCAAGCAAAAAATAGATACGAATATACTTGAAGAAAATATCCAATCGCTACTACAAAAGGAAAAACAATACATAGAGGAATCGGATCATGTCCGCAGCCAAACCCTTCACTTTCAACAAATATTGAAAGATATTGAGAGTATCGATCATAGCGTGACTAGGATACAGAATCAATTACAAAAATATCGCCATTTATCGGATATAACAACTGGTAAGAATGCGTATCGGATTTCCTTTGAACGATATGTATTAGCTGCCTATTTTGAAAATATTTTAGTCTATGCGAATATTTTATTACAAAAAATGTCGCAAGGAAGATATCAGTTATTTCGCCGTGATAATCGTAGTAAAGGAAGTGGAAAACAAGGGTTAGAGCTGGATGTCTTAGACGTAGAAAGTGGTTTGTTACGGGATGTTACTACCTTATCTGGAGGAGAGTCCTTTAAAGCCGCCTTATCGTTAGCTTTAGGTATGTCACAGATGATTCAAAGTTTTGCGGGTGGTATTGAATTGCAGACCCTATTTATTGATGAAGGATTTGGTTCTTTAGATAGTCAATCCTTGGATCAGGCCATCGCCTGTTTAATGGATTTGCAACAGGATCATAAGATGATTGGAATTATCTCACATGTAAGTGAATTACAAGAAAGAATTGATAATAAATTACGAATTACAAGAAATCATCAAGAAAGTAAAATTTATACGGTAGTCGGGTAATAGGGATGCTTGCGTATTGATAGAAACCATAGTAAAATAAAAACGAATTATAAAGGAGATTAGTATGGCAAAGAAGATGAAAAATGATGCCATTACGGCAATGGATGAGGACTTTGCCCAGTGGTATACAGATGTTTGTAGAAAAGCAGAGTTAATGGACTATAGCAGTGTAAAAGGTTTTATTATATATCGTCCCTATGGATATGCTTTATGGCAAGGCATTCAAGCATATATGGATGTATTGTTAAAGGAAACGGGGCATGAAAATGTATATATGCCGCTGCTAATTCCAGAACCTTTATTACAAAAAGAAGCGGATCATGTAGAGGGGTTTGCACCTGAGTGCGCGGTTGTAACCCGGGGCGGTTTGGATCCTTTAGAAGAAAATCTAGTGATCCGACCTACTTCCGAAACTTTGTTTTGTGAACATTATGCGAAAATTATAAATTCGTATCGTGATTTACCAAAACTATATAATCAATGGTGCTCCGTTGTTCGTTGGGAAAAGACAACACGTCCTTTTTTACGAGGATCGGAATTCCTCTGGCAAGAAGGGCATACCGTTCATGCGAGTGAAGAAGAGGCAACGAACGAAACCAAACGTATGTTGGATATCTATACAAAAACGGCGAGAGATCTATTAGCGATCCCGATGATTACGGGACGTAAAACAGAGCGTGAAAAATTTGCGGGCGCTAAAGAAACGTATACGATGGAAGCCTTAATGCATGATGGTAAAGCCTTGCAATCAGGAACTTCCCATTATTTTGGTCAAAGTTTTGCGAAAGCCTTTGATATTAAATTCTTGACGAAAGAAAATACATGGCAATATGGATTTCAAACTTCTTGGGGTATTTCTACGCGCCTATTAGGGGCAATTATTATGGTACATGGGGATAATAATGGTTTGGTATTGCCACCTCGCTTAGCGCCGGTGCAAGTTATGATTATCCCAATTCAACAACATAAAGAGGGGGTCTTGGAAACAGCCTATAGTATACAGGATCAGCTTAAAGCAAGTGGTATCCGGGTACAAGTAGATGCTAGCGATAAGTCACCAGGTTGGAAATTTTCCGATGCGGAAATGCGAGGCATCCCTTTACGAATTGAAATTGGACCAAAGGATATTGCAACGAAGAGTTGTGTTGTTGTAAAACGAAATGATGGGACCAAACAAAGCGAAAGTCTAGATGCCCTGAGCGACATAGTACCACCACTGTTAGAAACGATTCATACAGAAATGTACGAGAAGGCAGTTGCCTTTCGAGATGCCAATATTCGCCAGGCTAGTTCCTATGAGGAATTTAAACACATTCTAGATACACAAGGTGGATATATTAAGATGATGTGGTGTGGAAACGAAGCTTGTGAAGTTAAAATCAAAGAGGAAACGGGCGCAACTAGCCGGTGTATCAAGGATGAGGATGCATTTGATGACACTTGTCCGATTTGTAAAGAGAAGGCAAAACAGGTCGTTTATTTTGCGAAAGCATATTAAAAGGGAGGCACATTTATGCAACATGTTCTAGATCCGTTGGATTTGTCTGTAGGTGAAATTGAATGTTTATTACAATTAGCTATGGATATCAAAGATAATAAAGAAAAATATGCGGATATTTGTCGTCATAAAATTTTGGCAACCTTGTTTTTTGAACCAAGTACCAGAACGCGTCTATCTTTTGAGGCGGCGATGCTAGAAATGGGTGGACAAGTATTGGGCTTTTCGCAAGCTGGTTCATCGAGTACAACCAAAGGAGAGAGTCTTAGTGATACGATTGCAACGGTATCTTGTTATAGTGATATTATTGCCATGCGCCATCCGAGTGAAGGATCTGCCTATATTGCTTCGCAAAATGCCAGTGTTCCGGTGATGAATGCGGGTGATGGAGGACATAATCATCCGACCCAAACATTAACCGATTTACTAACGATTGTACAAGAAAAAGGAAGGCTTGATTCTTTGGTTATCGGACTTTGTGGAGACTTATTATATGGGCGGACCATCCATTCGCTTATTATGGCTATGTCACGATATCCTGGGATTCATTTCGTTTGTATTTCTCCCAAGGAATTGCGTCTACCTTCCTATATTAAAGTTGATATACTAGAAGCTAATGGAATATCTTATGAAGAAATTGATTCTCTGGAACAATGTATTGATACATTGGATGTATTATATATGACTCGCATTCAACGAGAACGCTTTGATAGTGAAGAAGTATATGAAAAGTTAAAGGATTACTACATACTCGATGAAAAAAAATTGCAGCATGCAAAAGAGGATATGACCATTATGCACCCTTTGCCTAGAGTAAATGAGATTGCTAAAGAGGTGGACAGCGATCCGCGCGCTTGTTACTTTACACAAGTACGCAATGGGAAATATATCCGTAAGGCTTTGATTCTTGCTTTGTTACAATTAGATGAAAATCCAATATGGAAACAACAAAAAGTTGAAGATAGAAGGCAATCGATCGTAACCACAACTACATGTCAAAATCCTATGTGCATTAGTACGGTGGAACAGGTAGATGCAAAAGTATATATGAGAAATCAAGATGCTAGTGTATACCGCTGTATATATTGTGATCATATTGTAAAGTAAACCGATCACAGTTTAGTATTCGTTATAACCTTTCATGGGGGAATGTATTGGTGGCTACTTCCTTCCCCGATGATTTCAAGGGCAACGAAAGTATGTCACACAATACGAATGAATAAGGGGGTATTGCGATGCAATTAAGTCGCCAAGATCGTTTATTAGCACTTCATGGAATGACAAATACACGTGATTTAGGAGGATACGAAACCAAAGATGGTAAGTATACAAGAGCTAAACGGTATATTCGAACAGCAGCCACGAATTATGCAACAAAAGGAGATCTAGATACATTATATGACTATGGGGTTCGTGTCCAAATTGATTTGCGGAGTCAAATTGAAATTGAAAGGGCACCTAGTTCTTTAGCTACGTATCATGATATTGCCTATTATCATATTAATTTATTAGAAGAAGTACAGGCGATGATTATACCGGATAAAACAATTTCGTTAAGTGATATGTATATAACCATCATTGATAAATACCAACATGGTATTAAGGAAGTTTTTGACATCTTTCTCCAGTATCCACATGACACGATTTTATTTAATTGTTCGGTAGGAAAGGACAGAACTGGGGTAATTGCGGCATTATTATTAGACCTGGCTGGTTGTTATAAAGAAGATATTATTAAAGACTATGTAGAATCATATGAAAATAATATCCCTATTCTAGGTCTTCTTAAAGATATGATCGGTGTAGGTCGCGAATATATGTTAGAATCAAAACCAGAATACATGGAAACATTCTTACGTTATTTAGAAGAAAAATATGGTAGTGCAAAAGGATTATTATTGAATTGTGGTTTAACAGAAGACCAACTAAATGAACTTATACAACAATTTGTTATCTAACAAGTAAAAATCTTCTATATATGGTATAGCTATATAGGAGGTTTTTTTATGCAACTATTACATGCAATGACGTTTAAACAAAAGCAGGCAATATTAAAAAATGTATTTGATGAATACCAGAGAGCTAAGGCAAAATTACATTGCTTAGAAATGAATAATTTTTATCCAGGTATTAATTACCAAGTTGTTAGAGAAACAAAACAAACCTATCAATATAATAATATGGAAACTCTATTGCACTCCCATATTGATAATGTAGAGGAACTGCGAGGTATTATCCAATCATTTGAATATATTATTTCCTTGCTTTCAAAGGAAAGCCAAAGAATTATTGAAAATGAATTTATGAAACAGGCAGCTCATGATTGGTGGCGTGAATATTACGCAAAGTCAACCTACTATCGAGTTAAGACAAGGGCTATGGAAGAGATGCTTTTCTATTTGAATAGTATATAGTCCTTTTATAATATTTTTAATTAGGGAGCATACTGTATATAAGTGAGGTACTATAAAATGAAACGAAAAGAAAACCACTTATTCTGGATAATTGGAGTAATTTTTATATTATAGATTTTCGACTATAGTTCTAGCAGTAACCTACAGCAATAGTTCTTAGTAGAATGATGACGAGGAATGTCATACTATGTAAATATAGTATGCGTTCCATTTTTATTATAGGATAACGCTTTTTCCTTCAACTAATGGCTAGTACAATACGGTGGAATTTGGTATACTATAGATGTTTAATCACGCAAGATTATTATATAACATAATGTACTTACAGGGAGGTATTCATGAAAAGAGAAAAAGCCAACGCTATATTTAATATCCCGAATGGTTTATGCCTTCTTCGTATTATCTTAATCCCCATTTTTTTATCCCTTTATCTATCAGCGAATACTACTTCCGATTATATTGCATCCGCCATTATTTTAGTTTGTTCTGGTTTAACTGACTTTTTAGATGGATATATTGCTAGAAGGTTTCATATGGTTACCGATGTAGGAAAGGTTTTAGATCCAGTAGCCGATAAACTTACCCAGTTAGCTGTTGCTTGGGCATTATTACAGCGATACCCATTAACGATTGTATTATTTATTACTATTTTGGTAAAAGATTGCATGCTTGGCATTGTCGGATTGTATTTATTACCGTATGGTGTCAAGATGGAAGGTGCCTCTTGGTGGGGGAAAATCGCAACAGCCTATTTTTATTTTGTGGTCATTGTTTTGGTGGGACTGTCTGTTCGTAAGGTAGCCGCAAATATACTTATTTTATCAAGTTGTGTTTTTGTTGTTCTCGCATTTGTCTTATATGCCTATCAATTGTATGGATTAAATAAATATAAGCCGGATCAAAAAGTGAGAAAGAAAAAATAAACAACAAACTACAAATTACACCTATATGGTATGGTATGGTAACTACGGTGGGTGATCGTTATGAAAATAGATTTTAAACGCCATATAGGGGTCATACTTATACTCATAGGAGTTGTATTAACCATGGATAATACACATGACTATAATGGCATGATTGAAAGAATATCAAATTATACACAGCGCTATTGGCCAATAATGGTATTATTGGTTGGTGTATATTTGTTAAGTAACCCTAAAAAAAATAAAAAATAAAATAAATAGGTGATTTGTCAAATTAAGTGCAACACCTAATGTAAGTTAGAGTTGTTTGATTACTTCATTGGGTGTTTTATAT
>CAKVJS010000069.1 GCA_934754755.1 uncultured Erysipelotrichales bacterium | reverse complement strand
TACGTAGCTCAGCTGGATAGAGCACACGCCTTCTAAGCGTGCGGTCAGGGGTTCGAATCCCTTCGTGGACGCCATTTTATAAATAATCGCCTTGATTAAAATCAAGGTTTTTTATTGTTTTACAAAGCTTTTTATATTTGATAGAATGTATAAGAAGGAGTGATTGTATGCCAGAAAAAGATGATTCTTTCGGGTCAACCGATAAACCGAAAACATATACTACAATTATTGAAGATCTCCAAAAACAACAAGAGAAAAATAAAGCGAAAGTGAAACAAGAGTATCACCTTACTTTCGAGGAAGATGACTAAGATGATAGAAGAATATATTGAAAACAAACAATATAAAGAGGCGCTTGCTTTGTTGGATACATCTACCGAAGTAAATCGGTTATCCCGGTTAATTTGTTTATATGGATTAGAAGAATACCAACAAGCTAAAAAAGAGGCGGAAAAGGCCAAGGATCAAGCATCGACAACCTATTATGATGTGGTGGCGATGTATATATCCATTCTTAAGGAATTAGAAGAGTACGATACGGCCATAGACTTGTTGATTGCGGAACTATCGATGCCTTATATTCCCCAACAATATGAAACTGTATTTAATACGGCCTACGATGATCTATTGCTCGCAAAAAGGGAAGCTAACGAAGGGATCCAATATACTGCCCTATCTTTGGAGGATATTGAGGTTGCTTTGCAAAAGGAACAAACCGATGAAGACGTACTATATATGATTATTGAACAGATGCAAACGATGAATATTCGCCCCTTAGTTCCCATCATTCGTCAATTTCTAAGAGATCCTAATAAATCCAATATCGTTAAATCATTGCTTTTTGAGGTTCTAATTGAACAGGAGATTGATGAGGAAATCGAAATTATAAAAGGGGAAGAGACCTATGTTGTCAATCCGAGCTATGCACCTATGGTATTATTGCAGGAAATAGCACAAGAAGTGATCGGGTTGTTACAAAGTACGTTGGAGGATGAAAATCCAAGCCTATATCAACTTTGTGAACAGTTTTTAAGTTTCTATCTTTACTTTGCCTATCCCCGTTATATAGACGAAGGGTTATATCCAGCGTTGGCTGCCGCGATTCATTATCATTTAGCAACTTTACAATATATCGATATCGAAATAGAAGAAGTGGAAGTCCTCTATAATACCAATAAGGAAGATATTATGGATTGGCTCTCTATTATAACAAGTATTGCCTTTTAGTTAGATGGCATGGTTTGATACCATGCACTTTATAACAGTTGAATAACAACACATATTAGTATATAATACGTTTTGATACAAAAACAAGGAGAAGAATATGAAAGCAACTAGCACAAGACTTAAAAATGCGACGACAGAAATAGAAGTAACATTCGCCAGTGAAGAGTGGCAAACAGCCCAAGAACAAGCGTTACAAACGTTAGCTAAGAATGTGAATATACATGGGTTTAGACCAGGAAAGGCGCCGAAGGCATTAGTGAAATCAAAAGTCTCACAAGCCTCTGTTTACGAAAAGGCAATGGATAGTTTATTACAAAAACAATATATGGAAATACTATCTAGCGCAAAGGTGACGCCAATTGCCCAACCAAGCGTAAGTATTGATAAAGTAAACGCTGAAGAATTAGTCGTTAAGATTGCCGTACCGGTAGAACCAGAAGTTACATTAGGTAAATATAAAGGATTAGAAGTAACGAAAAAAGAAGCTGCTGTTACTGAGGCAGATATCGAACATGCTTTGCATGATTACCAACAACAATTTGCGGAATTATCGAATAAGGAAGATGGTGTTGTAGAATCTGGCGATACCACTATTATTGATTTTAAAGGATTTGTTGATGGAGAAGCCTTTGAAGGTGGAGCCGGTGAAAATTATACATTAGAAATTGGATCTGGGTCTTTTATTCCTGGTTTTGAAGAACAAGTCGTTGGTATGAAAGTAGCAGAACAAAAGGATATTACGGTTACTTTCCCAAGCGAGTACCAACAAACCGATCTAGCTGGTAAGGAAGCCGTGTTCCAAGTGAAATTACACGAAATAAAAAGAAAAACATTACCTGCTATCGATGATGAATTAGCGAAAGATGTAAATATTGATGGAGTGGAAACATTAGAACAATTAAAAACGCATATCCAAGAAAAATTACAAGCCAATAAAGAAAGTGAAGTAGAACGTAGTTTTCAAGAAGATGTCTTTAAAGCACTTATTGAAAATTCGCAAGTAGAGGACAGTGAGGCGTTAGTCCAAGAAGAATGTAATATCATGATGCAAGAAATGGAACAAAATCTACAAAAACAAGGTCTTAATTTTGAAATGTATGAACAATTCACAGGACAAAGTAAAGATGCTTTATTGGAGACAATGAAGCCACAAGCCATTGATCGAGTGAAGTTAAATGCTATTTTACGAGCTATTATTAAGGAAGAAAAATTAGAAGCATCAAACGAGGATGTAGAAAATGAAATAAAGGAAATTGCTAGTTACTATGAAAAAGATGTAGAAGAAATACGTAAAGTATTTGCAAAAAACATGGATCGTATCGAGCACGATTTATTAAGCAGAAAAGCTTTAACATTAGTAATGGATAATGTTTCTAAATAAAATACTTTTTTATAAAAGGAGGAAGATCCATGAGTAAAAACACGGTATTAACTTTACCTGTTATATGTACGAGGGGGATGCTTGTCTTTCCTGATAATCGACTAACATTAGATGTTGGACGACCCGTTAGTTTGCGGGCTATTGATTTATCTGAAAAATACGATAGTAATATTGTTTTTGTTTCGCAGATTGATCCAACCATGGATTTACCGAGCTATGATAATGTTTATCATGTTGGGACCATCTGTAGGGTTGAAAAAAAGGTCCAAAGAAGTTCTGGAACGATCAAATTAACGGTGGTAGGTGAAAGACGTGTCGCTATACATAGTTTTATGGAAGAAGAAGAGGCGATTATTGCATCGGTAGAAATACTAGATGATATTGTGAATGATAGACAAGAAGAAATCGCCTTGGTTAGAAAGGCTATGTCCTATTTTGAACAGGCTAGTAAGCGAGGAGCCCCTAGTTTACCAAGGGATTCCATGACACGAATCACAACCGGTGTATCTGCTGGTTTACTAGCTGATACATTGAGCCAGTATATTCCTATCGATCTCGATAGTAAACAAGAATTACTAGCTGAATTAAATATCAACCAACGACTATTAGCAGTTATTCATGCGATTGAATCAGAACGAGCAATCACGGAAATCGAGGATGATATAAATCGTAAGGTAAAGGACAGTATTGATGAAAATCAAAAAGAATACTACTTGCGAGAAAAATTACGAGCGATTAAAGAAGAATTAGGGGATAGTGTTCCAAAAGAAGATGATGCCGATAGCATCCGAGAAGAACTCAACAACCACCCCTACCCAGAATATGTCAAAAACAAAGTGGAAGAAGAATTGCGCCGCTTTGAAACGATGCCAGCTGCTTCTTCAGAAGCTAATGTGGTGCGAACATATATTGATTGGGTAATGAAAATCCCTTGGTATCAAGAAACCAAAGATAATGAAGATATTGTCGATGTGGAAAGAATTCTAAATGCCCAACATTATGGATTAGAGAAGGTAAAAGAACGATTTATTGAACATATTGCTGTAAAACAGATGACTCAATCGTTAAAGGCGCCAATTATTTGTTTAGCCGGGCCACCAGGTGTAGGGAAAACTTCCCTAGCCAAAAGTATTGCCCAAGCCTTGAAAAGAGAATTTGTTAGTGCATCCCTAGGTGGTGTTAAAGATGAATCCGAAGTACGAGGACATCGTCGTACCTATTTAGGTTCTATGCCTGGACGTATTATTCAAGGAATGAAGAAGGCAGGCGTTGTCAATCCGGTATTCTTACTGGATGAAATTGACAAAATGTCGAGCGATTATAAAGGGGATCCAACTAGTGCTATGTTGGAAGTATTGGATCCTGAACAAAATGTTCGCTTTTCGGATAATTATCTAGAGGAACCATATGATTTATCAAATGTGCTATTTATCGCGACCGCAAATGATCTAGGTAACATACCAGCACCTTTGCGTGATCGTATGGAAATCATCGAATTATCTTCGTATACGGAACAAGAAAAGTTAATGATTGCAAAAGGGTATTTAATTGAAAAACAATTACAAGCCCATGGCCTAACAAAGTCGCAATTAAAGTTTGCGGACGGAGCTTTAATGCATATTATTCAACATTATACAAGAGAAGCCGGTGTACGGGAATTAGAAAGATTACTGGCTAAAATATGCCGTAAAGCCGTTTTACAAGTCATTAAGAAAAACAGTAAACGAATTAATGTGAATATTAAAAAGCTTGAAGAGTATTTAGGAAAAGCACCTTTTGAACATACAAAACAGTTACAGACACCACAAGTAGGTATTGTCACTGGTATGGCCTATACGCAATTTGGTGGAGATATATTACCGATTGAAGTTACCTATTTTAAAGGTTCTGGTAAATCGATTATTACCGGACAATTGGGTGATGTCATGAAGGAATCCGCAAGCATTGCTTTGGATTACTTAAAAGCGAATACGGACAAGTATGGTTTATCAGATGTTGCTTTTGATAAAATTGATATTCATATTCATGCACCAGAGGGAGCTGTTAAAAAGGATGGACCAAGTGCTGGGGTTACCTTAACGACGGCCATCTATTCTGCCTTACAAAATAAGCCGGTTCGCAATGATGTTGCTATGACGGGTGAAATCACTTTACGTGGTGAAGTATTACCGATTGGTGGATTGAAAGAAAAATCTATTTCTGCACACCGTTCGGGAATTAAAAAGATTATTATTCCAAAAGATAATCAAAAGGATATTGATGATATACCAGAAAGTGTACGCAAAGAATTAGAAATTATAGTGGCAGATCGCATTGATACAGTGATTGAACACGCTATGGTAAATATATAGGTAGCTAAGGCTACCTTTCTTGCGGTTAAGGGGGTATTACTATGTATAGGATAAAAAGCGCAGAGTATTTATTGTCAGCTGCTTGGGAGTCGCAATGGCCGGAGGCAGATCTACCAGAGATTTGTTTGGCTGGTAGAAGTAATGTTGGTAAATCCAGTTTTATTAATACTATGTTGCATCGTCATGGATTGGCTAAGGTATCGGGAACACCGGGGAAAACAAGAACGTTGAATTTCTTTTCGATCAACGATCAATTGCGTTTTGTTGATGTACCAGGATATGGTTATGCAAAAGTGAACGATGCCATTAAAGAATCGTTTGGACAAATGATGGATACGTATATTTCAAAACGGGAAACCTTGAAAGGGATGATACTACTTGTTGATTTCCGACATAAACCAACGAAAGATGATATTGCCATGTATGAGTATGTCACCTATTATAAGCTGCCGGTCATTATTGTAGCTACGAAGGAAGATAAATTAAAACGAAATGAACGATTTAAACAAGAGAAATTAATTAAAGAAACACTACACATGAAGGAGCGAGATCGATTTGTTCGTTTTTCAAGTTTAAAAAAACTAGGTGTGGATGAGACTTGGCAACATATTTTACAACTTTGTCAATTGGAAGAATAGGACCCATGATGGATCCTTTTTTTATTTTTATTAAAACATTTTCATAGTTTACGATTTTTGGCATACAGTTAGATAGGAGGTAAAATATGCAAAAGATATATTTAGAAAAGGTTATTCGTTTACAACATCCGTTACAGGAATTATTAGCTATGTCTGTTGATGAATCGATAAACTATAAGATCGAAAATGAGGGGATTCGGGCCGTTGGTAACTTAATTATAAAAGGAGAATATCAAAATAATAATAAACATACATTTGAAGAAGTGTTAGAACTCGATATTTTAGCTACTTTTGATAAAATTATAGATCAGCGCGATTTCTGTATTAAAGTAGAAGATTTTGATTATGTGATAAATAAAGATAAGATTAGTGTTACGATTGAAGCTAGTGTTCAAGGGGTTGTAACAGGAGAAGATCGATATGTACAAGATCACCAACAAGTCGAAGAAATAGAATCATTGATGAAGAAAGATCCATTATTACAAGTGGATGCCCAACCGATTACGGATTTGCGAGTAGATCCTATTCAAACTACCGCGAAGGAAACAAAACAAGTACAAGAAGATAAGGCGACAAAACAAGTACAAGAAGATAAGACAATAAAACAAGTAAAAGTAGATGTGGATACCTCAAGTAAACAACATAAAGGGGAAGGAGAGCATCAAATGGAGGATAAGAAAGTGGAAGTTGTAGCATCATCGGATGATACACCGGTCAATGTATCGTCTAAGGAAGATAAAAAGGTAGCTTTGGAAGAAAATGAACATATTCAAGCCGTAGCTAAAGATATAGACGACCAATTGGAAGAAGCAGTATATGAAAATAAAGCTAGACCTATCTT
>CAKVJS010000068.1 GCA_934754755.1 uncultured Erysipelotrichales bacterium | reverse complement strand
CCTTAACTGCATACCATTTTTTCATATACAACTCCTTAAAATAAAAGAAAAGTAAGACTATACTTACTTTTCCAGCACAAATTATTCTTCAATATGAACATCTCTAAAAATCCATTTAACACCACTGGATTGATAACTAATTCCTTTTAATTTAGGATTTACTAATCCTGCCCATCCTCTTTGGTAAATAGGAGCTACAGCAGCATCGTCTTCTAATAACATTTTTTCCATGTCTTTAAAAGCTTCCCATCTTTTTTCTGGATCTTTTAATAGTTTACCAACCGTAGTATCTTTTTGTAATTGATCGTATTTAGCGGAAGAGTAATTAGAGTAATTATTTGTTCCACCTGTTGCCCATAAATCAGTAAATGTTGTTGGATATGGATAATCAGGACCCCACATCATCGATAATATATCATACCCTTGTTTAGAATTTGCTTTATTGTAGAAAGTTTTTGATGGTTGTGTATCAATATTTATAGTTACACCTGGTAAATTCTTTTCAATTTCTTGTTTTAAGTATTCTGCGATAGCACGACCTGGATCTCTTTCACCAACTGTCATAACGAAGCTAAAGGAATCCTTTCCTAATTCTTGTTTCGCTTTTTCATAATATTCTTTTGCTTTTTTCTTATCTGGTTTTAAGTATCCTGATTTCGCTGTTTCACGGAAATCTTTTCCATCTGGTCCCTTTGCTAATCCTTCCGGAATAATATGATTCGCTACTTTAGAACCATCTTTTAAAATGTCGTCTACTAAAGCTGCTTTATTAAAGCTTGTAGCAAGTGCTTTACGTAAATTTACATTTTTTAAAGCTGGATTGTTTTGGTTAAATGATAAATATGATAAATACGATTCCATTCTTGTTTCGAAACCTGCAGTTCCTTTGTATTGATCCACTAATTCAGAAGTCAACTTAGTGAACATAACATTACCTGATTGATAAGATAAGGCACGTTGAGTTGATTCTGTATTAATCTTAAAGTCTAACCCTTTAACTTGAATTTTATCGGCATCATAGTAACCAGGATTCTTTTCAAAGGCGATTGTATTATTGGCTTCCCATTTTACTAATTTGAATGGTCCACATCCTAATGTTAAATCAACAGAAGTTCCATATTTAGACCCAGCATTCTTAACAAACTTTTCATTTAACGGAAAGAATGATGGATACGCTAGTATCGAACCAATAATCGGAGAAGGGTCTTCCAAAGTAAGTTGTAATTTTTTATCATCTAATGCTTTTACACCGAGTTGCGATTTATCCATTTCGCCCCTGTCGATGGCATCTGCGTTCTTTAAACCAAGTAAACCTTTTTTCGCCAAGAAACGGTTATTTACTGAATCCGGTACATCTTGATCAAATAAACGTTGGAAGGCAAATACAAAATCTTGCGCTTTTAAAGGTTCTCCGTTTGACCATTTTGTATCACGTAAGGTAAATGTGTATACCATTTTATCATCCGAAATATCAATATCTTTCGCTAGCCCATTGACGAGCTTACCTTTTTCATCCAAACGATATAAACCCTCTGATTGTGCATTAACAAATGACATCGTATCTGCGTTATTTTCGGTTGTTGAATCAAAGGTAGTCGCATCTGCATCCCACGCAAGTTTAACGACCTGATCTTTCGGCTCAGTTTTTTTACTCGAGCCACAACCAACGACTAAGACACCAACTAAACCTAAAGCTGTTAAAGTTTTAAGTCTTCTCATTATAATTCCTCCTTTTTTATTTAGATATATAGTTTCTATTATACAGATAATTTAAATCATAGCAATAAACTTATCCATATTCCTTGATAATTTTTCTCAAATATAATAAAAATCAATATATCAAGGAACTTTCGCAACCCCTTGTATCCGATTTTAATTACCTATATAATAAAATACAAAGGAGAATACTTATGGACATTAAAACACGATTTTACAATTACGTAAACTTCGATACGCAATCGGATCCGACTTCATCTACAACGCCATCATCGCTAAAACAACGTGCCCTTGGTAACTATTTAGTCCGTGAATTACAATCGTTAGGCCTCACGACTGCCCATATCGATGATTATGGGATTGTATATGGACGCTTATTAGCCAATACAGAGGGTAAAGATACCATTGGTTTTATCGCACATATGGATACTTCCCCTAATGCTAAAGGGGATCATATTCGTCCCCAATACATCACGAATTATGATGGCTCAAAAATAACTCTTAATAAAGAAAAGCAGCTCTATTTAGACCCCAATGATTTCGATGTACTCAAAGAGGTCATTCATCATGATATTATTACTACCGATGGGACTACCCTACTGGGCGCTGATGATAAAGCCGGTATTGCAATTATTATGCAGATGCTTCAAACACTATCGGATAATCCTTCTATAAAGCATGGAGATATAGCGATAGCCTTTACCCCTGATGAGGAAATTGGTAGGGGCACGGATCACTTTTCAGTTGCCAAATTTGCCGCAGATTATGCTTATACTATTGATGGTAGCTCCATACATGAAATTGGCTATGAAAACTTTAATGCCTATGAAGCCACAGTAACCATCCATGGACGAAGCGTTCATCCTGGCGATGCGAAAAATAAGATGATTTCAGCCTTATCGATTGCACAAGAATTTGATGCTATGTTACCACCCCAAGAAAAACCCCAGTATACGGAGGGCTATGAAGGTTTCTATCACCTGAATACAATGCATGGCACTTGTGAAGAAGCAGCAATGCAATATATTTTACGAGACTTTAATGAAGAAGGAATGCAAAAAAAGATAGATACCTTACATACAATAAGTACCTATTTAAACAATAAATATGAATATACAATTACCAGCCTTACTATAAGTGAAGAATACCGCAATATGCATACCATTCTCAAACAAAACCCACGTAGTATTGATATAGCGATCGCATCGATGCGTCAAATCGGATTACATCCTAAGGCAATGCCGATTCGTGGTGGTACCGATGGTGCTCAACTCACGTATATGGGTTTGCCCTGCCCCAATTTAGGTACCGGTGCTTTTAATTTTCATGGCCCCTTTGAATTTGTCTCTGTAACGATGATGTCGCAAGGAATCGAGCTGTTACTTGCTATTCTAGATAATGTGTAGTATGGAAAAAAAATGCTTATTTATCATTAATCCTATGGCTGGTCAACGGACAATGCAAAAAAAATTAAACACTATTATTGGTACGCTTGTGCTACGAAAATTTATCCATGAGATCGATATATTTTATACTCAAAAAAAACACGATGGTTATATGCGGGCTAAAAATTGTGACAAATCGTATGATTTTATCGTCACCGTAGGCGGTGATGGAACTATTAATGAAGTTATTAGCGGCATTATTGAAGGTAAACATAACATTCCGATTGTAATACTCGCTGCTGGTACAGTAAATGACTTCGCAAAATCATTACAAATACCGCAAGCAGCAGATGCAATTTGTGATATGATTATAAACTTTAAAACCATGGCTTGTGATGTTGGAAAAATAAATCAACAATACTTCATTAATGTTGCTGCAGGTGGTATGTTTAGCGATGTCTCTTTTCTAGTTAGTAAAGAGGAAAAAAAACACCTGGGTCCCTTAGCTTACTATATAAATGGATTAATTAATCTGCCTAGTCAATTGCGTACGAATATTCCCATTCAAATAAAAATCGATGACCAAGAGGTCATAGAAGAAGACATTATGCTTTTTCTCATCAGTAATACAAGTCGAGTTGGTGGCTTTGAAGAAATTACACCATACGCTAATATTCAAGATGGCTTGTTGGATCTGCTTATTATTAAAAAATGTTCGTTAACCGACCTTGTTGCCCTTTCCAAGGACTATTTTTTACGTCGCCATATTGCTAGTCCATTCCTACTTTATAAACAGGCTAGAAAGATTGAGCTTTCTTGTGTGAAAAATACTATAACCGTAGATATAGACGGTGAAAAGGGGCAAGAACTACCTGCCGTTATCGAAAATATCAAATCTGCTATTACCATTGTTATACCGTAAGAAAAAAAGCCCCTTAGGCTTTTTTATTTCGCATATCTTTAATCCCTTGTAAAATAACTTCTCGTGCCTTGATAGCCTCTTGTTTATCTAAAGGTTGAATATCTTTCAAAGGATAATCCATACCAAGTTCTTGATATTTAATCGTACCCATATCATGATACGGTAATACATCTAATGCCTTCACATTATGTAAGGTACCAATAAACTCACCTAAAGCATATAAATATGTATCATTTTGCGTTATCGTTGGGACAACGACATGACGAATCCATACGGGCACTTGTTTTTCATCAAGATACTTGGCAAACGCTAATATACCTTGATTAGAGACACCTGTTAAACGTGTATGACTAGCGTCATCAATATGTTTTATATCCAACATGACTAGATCCGTATATTGCATTAATATATCCATCTTTTTTGTATCATTTGCCTGATAGGTTATCCCCGATGTATCTAAACAAGTATGAATATTCTTCTTTTGACACGCTTTAAACAACGCTGTTACAAAATCAATTTGTAATAGTGGCTCTCCACCCGTAACCGTAATACCACCTTTTGTATAGAACCCTTCTTTTTTTCGATACTCCTCTAAAATATATTCCACCGTTTGTTGCTTTCCTATCTTAGGTTGCCATGTATCTGGGTTATGACAATACTGACAACGCAAAGGACACCCTTGTAAAAAGACAACAAAACGAATCCCTGGTCCATCCACTGTTCCAAAGGTTTCAATGGAATGGATATACCCCAATTCTTCCATAACTCCTTCACACTCCTAAACAGTAGTGTACCATGCATAGGAAAAAAAACAACAATAATGTTACTTTACTTTTTTATTATATAGGTGTAAAGCCCGCAATGCATATTCAGAATCCGTAGGCATTGAAACATATTCTCGATTGCGCCTTTGGCTATTATCATTACCTTTACCAGCGATCAAAACGACGGTTTTTTGATTGCAATCTAATACCGCCCGATTAACTGCCTCTTCTCGATCAATGATTGTTTGATACGTATTACCATTACCTACTATGTGCGCGCCAATTTCATTACATATAACAAGCACATCTTCTTCGCCTGGATCATCTTCTGTTAAATATATAGCATCCGCATAAGTTGCCGCAATTTCTGCTAGATCCTTACGACGATCATATGCCTTGTTACCAGGACAGCCAAATACAATATGAATTGCATACCCTGGGTACTCTTGTTGTACAGAACGAAATAAATTTTCAAAACTTAATGCATTATGTGCATAGTCTACTAAACAAACAACTTTATTATCCTTGCTTTTATACTCCTCCATGCGTCCACTTACTTTTGCTTTTTTTAACCCTTCATAAATATATGTTTCAGGTATTTGTAACAGCGAACAAATGGTAATGGCTGCTAAAGCATTTTGTACATTAAATAACCCTGGCATAGTAATATAATATTCTTTACTTGTTTCTGGTGTTTTGACATCGAAATAAATCCGATTCTTAATTTTTCGAATATGGTATCCATAATACATAGCCTCTGGTGTATCCACACCAAAAGTATAAACTTCTGGACAATCTTTACTCGCTTC
Organism: uncultured Erysipelotrichales bacterium; assembly: GCA_934754755.1. GTDB lineage: Bacteria > Bacillota_I > Bacilli_A > Erysipelotrichales > Coprobacillaceae > CAKVJS01. The sequence goes on along the minus strand of CAKVJS010000068.1, from coordinate 893 downwards.
TAATGTTTTTTCTAAATGATCCATATTTAAATTTACAATTGCCTTTTTTGCCTGTTTGAATATCTGTAGTTTAGAAGAGAAATAATCCTCAAAACTTTGGTGTTCCTCATCACTAATATGGTCATATCCAATATTTAAAAAGGCTATAATATCAAATTGAATGTTAAGGGTACGATCGTATTTTAGAGCTTGACTAGACACTTCCATTTCCATATATGTAATACCATTTGTGTAGGCATTATGAAATAGTCGATGCAAATCGATCGACTCTGGTGTCGTTATATGTGATTCGTACTCTTGTCCTCCATCATACGTATGAATTGTAGAGATAATCCCACTCTTTGGTTTTAAAATTGCATCTAAATAAGCATCTATTATATATTTTACGAAATAACAAGTGGTAGATTTTCCCTTCGTTCCCGTAATTCCAATCAAGCTTAATTTTTTCCATATCGATTCATAATAAAAATCACTCATATAGGCCATCGCCTTACGAATATCATCAACAATGATGCACGGTGCATCAATGCTGTAGACAACATCGCTAACATAACATAAGCTTCCTTGGTGAAATGCTTCTTGTAAGTATTGTTCTTTAAAATGTTTACCCTTGCATATAAATAGTGTCCCTGGGATGATATCTTGTGAGTTGCAAGAAAGATACGTTACCATTTTTGTTCGATCTATATGTTTGGTATCCACTAGTAACCCCTTGGCTTCTAATAAATCTATATATTGTCCCAAGATATAATTTCCTATCATATGCATCCTTCTTTCATAATCTTTTCAATATAACTATATTATACATTTTCATAAAATATGATTTACTGTTATATATCTTAACATAAAAAAAGGTAATAATGTATATTACCTTCTAAAAATAACAATTTTTA
>CAKVJS010000067.1 GCA_934754755.1 uncultured Erysipelotrichales bacterium | reverse complement strand
CCTCATGTTTACGTATCAAGTTTGGAAACTCTTTAGTAGCTTCATTGATGGCTACCTTTATCTTTTCAATCACAGGATTGCCATCATTGTCCATACATGCCACCCGATCAATTATCCTAAATAGAGATTTCATCTTTTGAGGATCTACATTTTGCATTAAAGCATGCGTTCTAATTTCCGCATCCATTACCTTATTCCTTAAAATCGTATTCTCTTTAAATATTCTTTGCACTTCTCTTTCCTTCGCTTTTTGAGTTTTAGTGCGGTTTTCCTTGTATTTGTTAATTTCCCGTTGCGTTTCATTAACAGCAAGACCCTGCTTTTTAAAATAACTTTTTAATACAGCATCCTCATTGTGCCTATTGCGAGTATCGATCATGCTGGCTAATTTATCATAACTTGGCGAAACTTGTTGAACATGCCTATCCTGTATTTCATTTTGATCCATTATATACTTCCTCCTTTTATTTTCGGGGTTGACTCCCCTAGCAATAGCCGTGCAAAGTTTTATGTCATTAGCCGTTTGGACAAAAAAGACCACATGTAGATTTCACTCATACGATCACTAACTCACTATTTGACTGTCTCGTACGATAACTAAAATAGCCAGCAAAATGAGCTAGCTACAAGTAGTATTTATTAAGATTTTATGAATGATTATTTTAAGAGCATTTAGTATGTATCATACTTTTCAAAATTTATATTAATTTTAATATCATTGTTCATTATTTGGTGATTTAAATCACAGTAAACATGCATCGATGTTTTTATAATAGAATAGACTACATCCGATAGTATAGTAATGATTTTTTTACGTGTTTCCATTGTTGTTTTTTCTTTATCCCATTTGAAATTGTTTGATTGGTAAAGTCCTAAGCTTTCTGGACTAATTAATCCCGCAAGACAAGCATCCAAAAAAAACATATACGATTGCGAGTAACTAGATGGTGTAATGAAAGCTTGCGTTACATCTAAATTATCCCCTGTCAAATTGTGCACTCTTAGTGAATTTATCCAACGTGATGCAATCTCATCAAGTGCATCAAAGCTAGATATTCTTTTATCAAATACGGACTCTCCACGCCCCTCATAGATGCTACTTTGTTTAAACTTTACAGGAATAGCCATTATATAATTACCCTTAGTTATTGGATTGCCGTACTTGTCTTCCGTGTATCCAGCAAATTGATAATTCCGAACTTTAGCTAGCTCAGGGATAGTAGCTAGTGGTACGTTAATATTCTTGTCTACACTAATCAACGCATTCTTTATATAACCGAAACCAAAGTGTTCAAGATGTAAGTAATGTTTATTTTTATAGTTATAGCTATTTTTAAAAATAACCTCTTGTAATCTACCTCGTTTATATACATATAACACTCTATCTCCGGGATACCATTCTAAAATTGGATACTGGGAAATTGCCGTGTCGATGCTGATTTTCATTGCACCATCGCCAATATATAAAACATCACTAACCATTGATTTCATAAGCTGTTTCATATTATTCTCATGCACTATTGCATCAACAATATCTTGTCTATGATTAACGACAATATCGCTTATGCTCGATACGGTAATATCCGTTAAGCGATCAATAATTAAGGCAGGTAATCCTGTATGGATTCTTCGAACAGGTTCCTTCGTTTGACAAACATCTGACCAAAATGATGCATTATCGCTTTGAACCTGGTTATATAATTGACAAAGCTCATGGGGATCTCCCCTGTACCAAATTTTATTCTTTAAAGCATTACCATCAAAAAGTGATTGTACATGATAACTCTTATCATTACCCTCACTAATATCTAACAAATCAATCATGCCCTTTATCTCCTTTTTTAATAAATTTACATCTCTTTTAGTGCACAGCCATTCTATATAGCTAATAAATTTTAGTAATGCAAAGTCTTACTATGCGCAAATTTGTAAATGTTAAATTTACATAAAATAAAAAAGACACCATTGCATCTTTTTAAACTAACTAACTATATAACATTATATATATGCTATTTCTTACTAATCTCACAATATCATATTAGCACTAAAGGATGAGACAATCTATGTCACGTGCTGACATTCTATAAAACAGTAGGAACCTATATAAAGATTGTGTTTGAAGAGTATATTGTATAAAATCCAACTATTGGTATCCCTATATCCCCTTTTATCATAAGTATCTCTTACATAAAAAAAGATACTATTGCATCTTTTTTTACTTTAATCCATCATTTTATCCATGTTATAAAACTATTAATTGTAAGAGAGAAAAGAATATGAAATAAATCTACACTGTGATATCTCTTGCTTTACTATCACAATATCATAATAGCACTATCTAAATAGACAATCTATGTCTTGTACTGACACCCCTATAACAGTTCGATACCTTTTTTTATATGCCTACATATTTGCCTAGAGGAATAGTGTGTTTTATCAGCGATACAATCAATCGTATAAAACCGAATATATCTATAACCCAACACGATACGGTACTGAGTTTGCAAAAGACTAATTGCATCTTCAATCTCCTCCATTTTATGTACTACTTTATCTTTTTTATCTAGTAATTTATTAATATCAACCGGATTTCCACCTACATCATAACTATATTTAATTGCTTTTATATTTATCAGTCCGCTATTTATATAATCTAACTCATTTTTTAGATCCTTGTATGACTTTAGCCATTCTTTTTTTTCTTCAAAATCCACCACTATCACTCCTATCCTATTGTTTTGAATTTTCCTTACATCAGGGATATCTGTTTCCACTTATTAAATAAAATACATCACCATTAAATTAACGATTTATATCGCATGCCAATACCACTAATACTTTTATCATTCTATACTTAAATTCGTTTTTACCGAACTTTCTTTGTAAAAAAATAAATAGCTATCTCATTATCAGTGATATCTAAAATATCACAACTACGGGCAATCTCCTCTGCATTGAATGCTGGATTGCATTTAAATCTCGCTATCTTTGTACCTCTTGAAAAACCCATTGCTGTACAGTAATTTTCCTCTGTTCCAAGCTTTTCTTTAATTCGTCTTCGCAATTCTGTATAATCAAATAAGTACACTAATTGATTGTTTTTCATCTTTTCGCCTCCTATTATTCGTGTTTTACGAACATAATTACATAATACTAGCACTATAATCATATGTCAATCCAAAAGTTTATATAAACCGAACTTTATTTATATATTTTTTTGTGTAGTTTGGATATACTGAACTTTTAGTTGTTTCTAACTTTTTCTAATGCTATAATAGCAAAGGAGGATAGCAATATGGAATCAAGAGAAACAATAGGGAAAAGATTAAAAAAAGCTTTAGCTATTAGATATATGAAGGCTAGTGAACTAGCTAAATCTACTGGACTTTCAAAGTCAGTCATATCGGAGTATATTAATGATAAATACGCACCACGGGCTGATAACATTTATGTACTTTGCAAAGTTCTAGATATTAATGAAGCATGGCTCATGGGTTTTACTGATAATATGGAAAGAATAAGTGATGAACAAAGACAAAAGAATCCTATCTACAGTGCGGCCACCAAAGAACAAAAAACGAATATGCAACGCCGTACCCTCGACGATGTAGAATCATGGTTTGACAAGGATACCCAAGAAATTTTATTAAAATTTTTACACTGCAACACAGTAGGAAAAAAAATAGCACTTGATCGATTAACCGAATTAGAGATACTGTATCCAAATAAAGAAAATGGTTCATTATAAATGATACTTGGACCACCTAATTTTTAGTGTATAAAAATATCCTTTTTACTATGCAATGATAAATAAAAGAAAGAGATAAAATAGCCGAATAAAAAATACAAAAAACAGAGAGAATTATCTCCCTGTTAGAGTCATATTTGATTTTTACTTTTTTCTTTTGATTATTTTTTCTGTACCGTACAAAAGAACTGCTCCAGTAACGATACCAGCAATAAATAATAATATCAGCTGCCAATCGTTCGAAGACTTTCTTACTAATCTTTCCTTTGGTGATATATCACTAACATGAATTGGCTTTGCGAAGAAATCATATAAATGATTCTTATCTACATCCGGACGTCTTGTATTTGATAAAACGGATGAAAAATTAGTGAAGTAATCTTTACTTGCAGCTACATCGCGCACCCCAATGATCTGTAAATTATCTGAGTTGTCTAACACCTTTTGCGCTTCTGCCTGGGTTTCTTTAGCATTATTAACCATTTCAGAAAATAGATCAGAGTTATCTTTGACCATTTGTGCACCATTTTTAACAGATTCTGTCGCTTTTGATGTATTTGTCAACAAGTTAATGATTTGTGTATGCAACGAATCACTGTTATCCTCATATAAAGCAATATCCTTATCTTTATATTTGGCCCAGTCCTTCACTTCCAATGGATCTACCTTATTTTCCTTCCAACTCGCATAACTAGCGTTTAATTCATCACTACTTCTTTGTAACCAATCATTTAAGGCAGTGATGTTTTTTGCGAAGAAATCTTCTGGAAGATTCGTAGAAATTTCCTTTACAGTACCTTCCAAGGTATCAATGGTTTGATTTAACGAAGTAATGGTATCAACAACTTTTTTTATGTTGGATACACCATTTTTTTTATACCTTTTAACATCTCCGTCATCCAAGCGTTCTGCAATAAGATCGGCATCCATATTACCATATCGATTGAATATAGATCGTTCACTTGCCTCTTCAAATTCCTTTTTTGTTTTCTTATCTAATAGACTAGTATAATCAGTATCTGGACTACCATATAGTAAGGTAATTTCAGATGCCACTTGATTAATAGCACCCAATTTCTGCGTTATGTATGAGAATTTATCTTTACCTAGATACGATGAAAAAGCATCTAGCGGTAATATATCAAATGTATTTTTAGTTCGTATTACCTCTTCACCCGTTGCATCATTTGTCCATACTATATCAAATATTTCTGGATTTTTATCTATGGTTATAGTAAAAGTGATTATATATGTTTTATCATTCCAATCTTTATTATCTAAAATAATACTGTTATCTTGATTAATAGCCCCCTTATCTGCCAACTTAATTTTTACAAAACTAGGAAACTTGGAAGATACATACGTATATCCAGATGGAACGGTTACTTGTAATTCCTTTGTTATTACTTGTGGTTTATTACTTGTAGGCATATCCTGTAAATCAACAACACCTGCACTATACTTATAGGCTGAGGCAAATTGTTTAATCAATTGTAATTTTAGTTCATACGTTTCCTTATCCTCTTTTGATAAAGAACCATTATTTACCATTTGATCTAGTCGATAATCCTTTGCATTAGTAGAGATTTCACCAATATCGAATGCTAGTTTAGCACTATAGCTACTATTTGTAATATAATCTTTACGACCAAAAGAATTCTTAATATTTTGGCTTAATCCTTCTCTTGCATTCTTATTTTTTTGTAGATCTGTAAATTTATCAAAGTTATCCTTCTTGACATCTATATCCTGATTAAAAAATTGTTTATACAGGTTCTTTTCTAATGATAACAAATCATCACGTTTCGTTGTTAATGATGATGCTTCCTGTTCCATATCGCCTTTGATCCTTGTCATCCGTTTATTGTACTTTGATACTTGTTTTTTTAGATCCGCAAATAAACCCTTTTTCTTCCCTGTTCGTAATAGTGAAAAGTTATTATTAACATTTTGATACATTGCTAGGAACTGATTTCGATAGAATAATTGATCTTTATTAGCTTGGGAAAGTATCCCCTGATTGGCATTATTTACATTAAGACCCGCTATTTTCTTTTGTAACGTAAAGTGGTCATTTACTTCTGGTATCGTTTCTTTAAAATTATCATTTGTTGTAGTCAATAAATTTGTAGTACTTTCCGTAAAATTGTTTTGCGACGCTACATTTGATTCATTAACTCCCTGTAAACTACTTGTTCCAGAGATAAACTGTGCAAAAGTTGGCATGGTTTGTTTAAATGGTTGGTTTACATCACGATATAAGGTAGTTACTAAAGTTTCCTGTTTACCTAAGGCTCCTCCCATATTATTTTGTGCTTCAGCAATATTGCCAGCTACACTTGCATAATACATTTTTACAATATTTTCGTTGAAAGTAGAAAGAATTGTATTAATTTTATCTTGTAATATATGATCCGACAAAGCACTTGACTGTTGTTGTATTTTATAATCTACTTTAGCCTTTGTTGGTACCATATCTTGTAATGTTAAAATATCATGCGAAAAAGATTGTGGTAAATAGATAATAGCATCTATCGATGAATCCGCATAAGCCTTATCTGCTACAGCTCTTGAAATAACTTGCCAATTATATTGTTTATCATTGGATACCAAATCTACAAACTGTTTACCAAAGACATAGTTTTGATTATTAAATTTAGTTGGTACATCTTCATTGACTAAGGCAATTGTTAATTTATTATCTGTTTGGTTATTAACTTTTTTATCATGTACCAAAGTAAGATATCCAGCGACTCCAATTAATAAAACCAAATATACAAATACTATCCACC
>CAKVJS010000066.1 GCA_934754755.1 uncultured Erysipelotrichales bacterium | reverse complement strand
TCTTTGTCTAGTAAAAAAGGAGAAAGAAAAGGCAACCCCTGAAAGTAAACCAATAATAAATGATACATGAGCACTAAGACAAATAATAAAAAGCACAGGGTTTGTATAGCGTATATGTTCTAAGAAAAAATCGGGAACCTGTATTAACGAGTACGCCATTGAACCCCAATGGGAAATGATATTACCAGACCCAAACATAAAATATAGAGCTGCATACTGTAGCATAAAGCCGACAAAGCATACTAGAAAAATAACAACAATAGATAACATAAAACGAATCCAATTATTTTTTTTAATGGATAGTCTTGGTAGTAATAGAGAAGTTGTCCCCCCCTTCTCTTCTAGCCAAGTACTATCAGCCAATGGTAAAGTACATAATATTGGGAATCCAATAATAATAACCCCCATTATATCAACCGATACACTATATAACATAAACTGGTATTCACTAGTTTTTAATACATAAGTAGCATGACGATAATCATCAATTGTTAACCAAATATGCAATAAGTTGACTAATAATACCCCGAGGATACAAATATATATTTCTTTTTTTTGTAATATGTATCGCAAATTAAATTTTAATTCTTTCATAAATACCAACCCCCTAACAATAACCATTTTACTCTTGCTTAACTTATGGTATAAACCCTCTCTATACTACGTTACAATATACACACTAACACACAGCTTGATAGGGATCAATACAATACAAGAATGTTACATAAATGTAAGATTCTATACTATAATACATAACCCTCATATACTACTTATGCCTTCTTAATAAAGAAGTAGCCTATTTTAAACCGCAATAATAGTAATTCCAAGACCTATCCTATACAGTTCAAAATAGGTTGCTCTCCCTTCATTTTTGCATAATTTTGTTACAATATCGCATGGTTTAGTATATTGCACGATATATTGGATATTAGTGGACTGTTTTGATCCACGGAACAAAAGAATATTTCACTCATACAGTTTCTCAATTAGTTTTTCAACAACTTCTTTTTCTTGTAAGATATTTTGATTGATTAAATATACATTTTGATAAGGTCGATATAATACATACGAATGATTGACTTTGATACGTTTATACATTGTTTGATAACATCGATTTGTATATAAGCGTGCTAATAAATAGCGGTACTCCTTAATGTATTGATAATTACAATAGATTAGATAGCCATAAATGACGATGTAACTGATCTCCATTATATGAAAGATAAGTATGCTTAAGGATAGTATGGATACTTTAATCTGTAACTGTATTGCCTTTTTATAAGGAAGTATTAATGATGTTAGTAAGAGAAATATCTTCGATCCATCTAACGGATATATAGGAAGGATATTAAATAATAGAACTAATCGATTAACGGCTAATAAATATGGATCGGATCCACTTAAAACAATCATGCAGTATAAAAATAGATGTGAACTTAGTCCTGCTACAATCACAATTAGTTCTTCGATAATATGGTGCAATCCAAAATCGGAAAGATTTAAAAAAGCCCCGAATGGTAAGACTTGCACACCGGTTATATCAAATTTATAATGTTTTGCCCAAGCATAATGAAAAAACTCATGAAAACAAACAATCGCTAGAGCTGCTATATACTCAACAAAGGTACGATTGATACAGGCAAAAAAAAGATATACGAATGTAAAAGGATGGATGTGCCAATCACTCCATCCTGAGATACGCTTCATATGATATTTCTTCTCCTAAATATTCAAATAATAAGGTTAACTCTTTATCATAGGTTCCCACTATCATTCCTTTTTTTACGGTATCGTATAAAGATACACTAATGTCCTTCAATCCAGCATAGGTGACCTGCACCCCATTATCCAACAATACTACTAAGTATAATCCTAATCCTTTTTTCTGTCCGGTATAAATAACTTTTCCTTTATCAAAGTTAACAACTTCATTGGAATTGTTTTTAAAATGATTGCCTTCTACACGCGTATATAATACATTGGAATGCACGGGTAGTGACTTATTAACTTGCGGTAAGAATCCCATAACGGTACGCGATATCCAGTTCATTGTTGTTTTATAATACGTATCGTTCAATATATATTCCTTAATATTCGTATCTGGATTCACTTTTAAATATGTGACAATGGATAAACCAATCAGTATCATAATCATACTTTTAATGACAAAATTATACATACTTTTAAAGTTTTTATCATTTAATGGTTTATTGCCTTGCGGACTTATTGTATGCTTACGTCTTTGTATTCTCTCACGGATCTCCTCTATATCATCATTCATTTTATCACCCTAGTATATCTTATGTTTAGAGGATCCAATTCAGTAATCTTTTATGATAAAAAGATTCGACGCAAAATACTCTTCTTTTTATATTTCGTAAAGGGAACATTTTGTCCCAACATTCGCTTGGCAATATTTATAAAACAAAACTGTAAAATATGATTTTTATGTAAATAAATAGGGATTCCTTTATTATTGGCCTCAATCATGCCATGATCATCATATACAATACCAAGTACCGGTAAAGATAAAATTTCAATCGCATCCTCAATTGTGATCGACTTGTTTTGTTCAATATCATCGATATTTACTTTATTAATAATCATTCGTATATCCGCAATTCCCTTTTTCATCAACAAACCAACAACCCGATCGGCATCACGCAAGGAAGAAACATCTAAATTGACAACAACGATAGCCTCATTAGCGAGGCCAATGGAATAATCAAATCCTTTTTCGACACCAGCTGGACTGTCCACAATAATGAAGTCAAAGGTGGTTTGTAAGTTTTCAATTAAGGATTGCATATGGCTTGTATCTAATTCCTCAAAACTTAGCGATTTACAAGCGGGTAATAAACATAACCCAGGCACTCTTTTATCTTTTACTAATACTTGTTCAATCGTACATTTACCATCCAGTACATCTTTTAAATCATACACAATCCGATTTTCTAGACCCATCATAACATCCAAGTTCTTCAAACCGAAATCAGCATCAATTAAACACACACTAAATTTTTGCGAAGCAATAGCACTCGCTATATTGACACTAATACTACTCTTTCCTACACCGCCTTTACCGGAGGTTACTACAATAATTCTAGACATTCCTTTTCCCCCTCTTCCAAATATATCTCATTATCCTTATAATATAGCATCGTTAGTTGTAAACTTGTATAATCGTGTCGAGATACCCCATTGATTCTTACATGGGCATTTTTAAAGCTCTGGCCACTAATGCTGGAATAAGGATGTATGCCTTCTACCATTCCACGAATGGTGCCTAACACATATAATTTGTCAGTAAAGGTAACAATGGCTCCGGGATTAATATGTCCAATAATTAGTGCATCTTGTAATATATGGATGACTTCCCCACTATGTATCGTTCGATTCATAACCTTGATGGTTACAGGCTCTTGTTCTTTAATGCCACTAATGCCCATAAATACAACTGATTGCTTACTAAATAAAATATCAAATACGGTTTGTAACTGCTCCTCTTTTAATATGCGACCTTGAAAATCAAAAAAAGCCTTCGGAAAAAAACCATCGTTATAAAACATTGGTCTTTCTAAAAGACTTTTTAAATCTTGCATCAAATTATAAAATGTTTCTTTTTCATCAAATATAAAGTATAGTTGATCATTTAAACTTTTAATTTTAATATGCATTTTTCTTACCCTCATGTCCTATTTTTTTATGAAGATAATACAATGGTATCGACAATATAGTATTGCATAGCAACGTCGGTAATAAGCGATACAATGAGAAGTGCATAAAAGAAATTGCCGTTACATTGGTTATCCACATTAACCAATATATCACGACCTCCTGTACAAAAATTGTCAAAACAATAACGATCATTGCCTCAAACAAAGTAAACTTTGATAATTTCATATATCTTCTACCAAAAAATGCATAGATACCATATAACAACACATAGATAAGTAAGGAATTAGCGTACACAATCGCATAATAGGCACCAACCGAGGAGGCAAAAATATATCGATCATCGTCAATAATTTCATTATTAAGCAACGTCCAAAGCATCAATCCAATATACGGAATTATCGTAATACCTTTTGTGTCATGTTTTAAAAAGTAGAAAATAGTACTATCGATCGCAAAAGCGATCACGACCATTATTATGTATTTCGCTAACTTATTATTCATGGCTAGCACTTTCACTTAACACGACAGCAACGACATCTAAGTCGCTAAAAGAGGCAGCTGGTTTTACAAATACTTTACTACTAACCCCGTCTTCATTAATCCGCTTATCTTTTGCCTTACCTATGATTAACCCCTTCGGAATCGCTGTCTTACCAATACCGGAAGTAACAACCAAGGCATTTTTTTCTAAGGCATCGATGCTTTCTAATGGGGTAATTTCATAGGTACCATTACGAATATTATAACGATCTAAAATACCAGGTACCACTTTATCTTTATTGTATATTTGAACCGCTACTCCGTTTGCCATTTGTTCATCGGTAAGGAGATTCACTGTGGATGATAATTCCGTTACCGAACTAACAACACCAATCATGCCCTTGGCTGACATGACAGCCATACCGATCTTGATCCCTCCAGTACTACCAAGTCCAATCGTTAACGATTGCCCCCAGCCATCAGCTGGCCTAGTTTGGACATTTGTATACTTTACTTTATAATCGGTTTTTAAATACGGAATATCAAACATTTCCTTATAATGTTTTAACTCCTCTGTAATTACTTTATTTCTTGCTTCCGCTGTTGCGTGATCCCCTAGCTTTTTTTTCAAGATGGCATTTTCTTTATACACATCCTTTAAGGAATCATATTCATGGAACATAGTTCCAAGCGCATCGGCTGGTTTTTTTAGGATATGATACTCAATAAAAGATACCGAATCTCGCATGATTACTTCTATCTTAGAATTCGTCCGACCAATTAGTAAGGACACAGCCGAAAAGACAATGATAGATATCGTTATAATAAAAATGATCCGCTTTCTTCTTTTCTCTTTATTTCTAGTCAAAATACCACCTCTGTTTTATACATTATACGGGGTATCTAGAGAAAAATCAATCGTTACCAGTGACAACTTTATGTAATGCAAAGCTATAAAAACAGTTATCACCAATAATCAAATGATCAACCAATTCGATTTCTAGCTGTTTCGCCATTTCTTCTAATCTTTTTGTGATTTCTTTATCCTCTTTCGAAGGTTCTGGATTACCAGATGGGTGATTATGAATTAAGATAAAACGATTGCAACTAGTAATAAATACCTCCCGAAAAATTTCTTTACTCGAAACAATTGATAATTCAGCACTACCAATAAATATGATTTTCTCTTTGACTATTTCTAAGCGATTATTTAGACATAAAATCATTACTTTCTCTTGCTTTTCAAATCGAAATTGATGATTAATTGCCTGATAGACATCACGAGCGTTATTTGCGCATAAACAACGCTTCGTTTCATAACTTAATCGTTTCGCTATTTCAACACCCGCTAACAAAGCAATGGCCTTGGATTGTTTAATTCCCTTAATTTTAATTAATTCATGATAGGTAATATGAGAAAGATTATGGAAGCCACCTATTTTATGCAATACGCTTTGCGCTAATTGCATAACCGACTCCTCCTTATTTCCGGTACGAAGTAATAATGCGAGTAACTCAATATTAGTTACACAATCGATTCCTTTTTGTCTTACCTTCTCACGTGGTTGTTCTTCTCTAGGAAAATCCTTAATCATGATGCTTCGCTAACTCCTTATATACATTTTCATATTGTTTATTTTGTACTTCTTTTTTTAGCCCTATCGAAATGGGGTATTCTCTTACAATGCATGTAATCTGATTTTCACTGATCTTTTTACCTAATGTATTGGCCTCTTCTTCACTTGTAAAAATATCACCAATGACAATAAAGGTGGCATCCTTTTGATATATGTACGCAGGTATTTGAATACTTTCTAATTTTTGTTTCATCTCATTTGCATTAGCCTCTTCCTTATATATTCCTACCTGACACACATATACGCTAGAAGTTGCATGCAAAGTAGAAAATAATTTCATATACACAAAGCCAAATACAATTGACAACATTACAGCGATCGCTATTACTAGATATTTTGCCCTCATAACATTTCCTCCCTTAGTACTGTATGCTGGAAAATAATGACTATGTAAAATTTCATACCCATTAATTAGATGATTGCCCTATAAAATATACATTTTGTTTGTATTTATTTCTCTTTTCTAGGATCACTAATCTTGTATAATAGTTCTTAGGTAAAAAAGGAGAAAAAAATACAATCTTTTTAACTTCACCGTTGCATAGTGTACATAGATATGTTATTATAAATAGGCAATGATTGGAGACATACTCAAGTGGCTGAAGAGGCGCCCCTGCTAAGGGTGTAGGTCGGGAAACTGGCGCGAGGGTTCAAATCCCTCTGTCTCCGCCATTGGTCTGGTAGTTCAGTTGGTTAGAATGCCGCCCTGTCACGGCGGAGGTCGCGGGTTCGAGTCCCGTCCAGACCG
>CAKVJS010000065.1 GCA_934754755.1 uncultured Erysipelotrichales bacterium | reverse complement strand
AATCTAGGAAGAAAAAAGTGAATAGAACCTTTATCATATAAGTACCAACACAAAATGAAAGGAGTTCTATCCACATATGTTAAAAACTCGTTACTGCGCTATCTACTTTACCAAATACCCATAGGCTATAATTTAGTTGGAAATAATAGTGTTATTACACTATCTGAAAATAATAACCTACTAGGGATAACCCCTTTATTTTGACAATCAGTCTGATGGTATTCCTTTTGTAAACAATTTCCTCCTTTATTTCATAAAAAAATCATATTAAAAGATGAAAAAAAGTTGTTTTTAACAATATATATGTGTATAATTATATGGATGATTAGGAGAGATGATACTAATGTTAGTATTTGCGTTACATGATAACAAAAGAATAGTAACAGGACACGTTCTTTTATCGTTTACTTTTTTGTAATTCACATATCACTCGATTGATATGTTTTTTTATGTAAGGAGAATACAATGGAAGCATATATAATTTTAGAAGATGGTACTATACTTGAGGGAGAAAGTATTGGTTCAACAAGAGAAGTCATTAGTGAATTTGTTTTTAATACATCCATGGCTGGGTACCTTGAAGTATTAACGGATCCATCTTATGCTGGGCAATCGGTTATTATGACATATCCACTAATTGGAAACTACGGTATTTGTTTAGAGGATCAGGAATCAAGTATGCCTCATGTGGAAGGACTTGTAGTCAATGAATTATCTCGTATGGGAAGTAATTTTAGAAGTGAAATGGGATTAGAAGAATATTTAATAAAACATGATATACCAGCTATCCAAGGGGTCGACACCCGCTATTTAACGAAAATATTACGTCAAAATGGTTGTATGAATGGAATGATTACAACGCATGCGTATACAGACATAGAAAAAGTATTAACTAGAATTAAAGAGTATAAGGTTCAAGGCGTTGTTGATAAAATGTCATGCAAACAGTCATACATTGTAGGCGAAGGTAACTATCATGTAGCTTTGTATGATTTTGGAACCAAACAAAATATTGTTCGTTCTTTAGTCGCAAAGGGTTGTAAAGTTACTGTTTTTCCAGCTTGTACAACAGCGAAGGAAATTATTGATAGCCAGGTAGATGGAATTATGTTGTCTAATGGGCCAGGAGATCCAGAAGAGTGCACAAATATTATTCAGGAAATTCAAAAATTGGCTGCAACCGAAATTCCAATCTTTGCGATTTGTTTAGGACACCAATTAATGGCTTTAGCCTATGGTTTTGAGACAGAAAAGATGAAATATGGGCACCATGGGGCCAATCACCCGGTTCAAGATTTAACAACGGGCCGAGTATACATATCAACACAAAATCATAATTACGTGGTTAAAGAGGATTCTTTAGATCCAACTATTGTTCAACCATGGTTTATTAATGTAAACGATAAAACAATTGAAGGGCTGAAGTATGTAGAAAAAAACATCCAGACGGTTCAATTTCACCCAGAAGCTTGCGCTGGACCACAAGATATGGATACTCTATTTGCTGAGTTCATACAAATGATGGAGGAATATAAACATGCCAAAAGATAATAGTATAAAGAAGGTATTAGTCATTGGTTCGGGGCCAATTATTATTGGTCAGGCAGCCGAATTTGATTACGCGGGAACGCAGGCATGTCGGGCATTAAAAGAAGAGGGGATAGAAGTTATATTAATTAACTCAAATCCTGCAACGATTATGACGGACAAGGATATAGCGGATAAGGTATATATCGAACCCTTAACCGTACCGGTTGTAAAAAATTTAATTATCTCTGAAAAACCGGATAGTATTTTACCTACATTAGGTGGTCAAAATGCTTTAAATATTGCCATGGCATTAGCTGATGAAGGGTTTTTAGAGCAACACCATGTGCGGACAATCGGAACCTCTACAGATACGATTAAACTGGCTGAGGATCGTTTAGCATTTAAGAATTTAATGGAGGAAATTAAACAGCCTTGTGCGGCCTCTAAAGTTGTTAATGACGTAGATGATGCTTTAGATTTCGCTAAAAAGATTGGATATCCAGTTGTCGTTCGACCAGCCTATACACTTGGTGGTACGGGTGGAGGAATTGCGGATAATGAAACCCAATTACAAGATATCTGTGGAAATGGATTACGTTTATCGAGAGTAAACCAATGTCTTATTGAAAGATGTATTTCCGGATGGAAAGAAATCGAATATGAAGTAATGCGGGATGGTGCCGGTAACTGTATTACAGTTTGTAATATGGAAAATATTGACCCTGTGGGAGTCCATACAGGAGATAGTATTGTTGTCGCACCTAGTCAAACATTATCCGATAAAGAATACCAGATGTTACGAACATCTGCCTTACAAATTATTAGCGCCTTAGATATTAAGGGTGGTTGTAATGTACAGTATGCATTACATCCTTCTAGCTTTGAATACTGTGTAATTGAGGTAAACCCTCGGGTTAGTCGTTCTTCGGCTCTAGCTTCCAAAGCAACGGGATATCCGATTGCAAAACTAGCGGCTAAGATTGCCTTAGGTTATACGCTAGATGAAATCATTAATGCGGTAACGAAAAAGACATATGCTTCTTATGAACCTACTTTAGATTATGTGGTTTGTAAAATACCAAAATGGCCATTTGATAAATTCGTTGGTGCCTCACGACAATTAGGTACACAAATGAAGGCTACTGGAGAAGTTATGAGTATTTGTAATAACTTTGAAGGTGCTTTAATGAAGGCGTTACGTTCCCTAGAACAAAATATTGATGATCTATCTTTACCAGGATTACAAGAGGCTAGTGAAGAGGAGTTATTGCAGGCTTTAGAAAATATAGATGATCGTCGTATTTTCGTGGTAGCTGGTTGCTTACGTAAAGGAATTTCAGCTGCAAAAATTCATGAAATCACGAAAATTGATTTATGGTTCATAGATAAAATTCAACATATTGTAGAAATTGAACAACAACTACAAACAGAAACACTCGATCGAAAACTTTTATTGAAGGCTAAACGCGTACAATTTACGGATCGTCTTATTGCGAGATTAACAAACCAGACCGAAGAAGCCATTCGAGAAATGCGACGTCTTCATAATATTACATCCGCTTTTAAGGTGGTGGATACTTGTGCTGCCGAATTTGATGCCCATACACCGTACTTTTACTCTGTGTACGGGGGAGTTAATGAAGTAGATACAACATCTAAAAAGAAGAAAATTATGGTTTTAGGTTCTGGACCGATTCGTATTGGACAAGGTATCGAATTCGATTACTGTTCGGTGCACTGTGTCTGGGCCTTACAAGAAGCTGGATACGAAACAATTATTGTCAATAACAACCCAGAAACAGTAAGTACCGATTTTGATATTGCTGATCGACTATATTTTGAACCATTGACTAGCGAAGATGTAGCAAGTATTGTTGAATTGGAAAAACCAGAGGGAGCTATTGTTCAATTTGGTGGTCAAACTGCAATTAAACTAACCAAAGATTTATTAGCTATGGGAGTGCCTATATTAGGAACATCGGCCGATGATGTAGATGCTGCTGAAGATCGTGAAAGATTTGATGAGATACTAGAAAGATGTCAAATTGATCGACCGAAAGGAACAACTATATTTACTACGGAAGAAGCTCTAGAAGCTGCGAAACGATTAGGATATCCGGTATTAGTTCGTCCATCCTATGTATTAGGTGGTGCCGGAATGGAAATTGCATTGCACGATGGCGACATCAAGAAATTCATGGAAGTTATTCATCAACAATATCAAGAACATCCTATTTTAATTGATAAATATTTATCTGGAAAAGAAGTGGAAGTCGATGCTATTAGTGATGGTAAGGGAATATTAATTCCGGGTATTATGGAGCACGTGGAAAGAGCTGGTGTGCATTCTGGTGATAGTATCTCTGTATACCCACCACAAAAGATTAAGCAGGCTATTAAAGACAAGATCGTTGATTATACAGCGCGTTTAGTTAAAGAACTACATGTCATTGGCTTGTTGAATATTCAATTTATTGTATATGAGGATAATGTATATGTAATTGAAGTAAATCCGCGTTCGAGTCGTACCATTCCTTATATTTCTAAGGTAACGGATCTTCCTATTGTTGCCATTGCAACGAGAGCTATCATGGGAACTTCGATTGTTGAACAAGGATATGAATATGGTTTATTACCAGAAAAGGCAACGATAGCTGTTAAGATGCCAGTCTTCTCCTTTGAAAAAATTAAAGGCGCAGAAATTAGTTTAGGGCCAGAAATGAAATCTACAGGAGAAGTATTAGGAATTTCTACATCCTTTGATGAAGCCATTGATAAAGCCTTTGTGGGAAGTGGTATTGATCTCCCTAAACATAAGAATATTATTTGTACGATTAAAGACTCGGCGAAAGAAGAGTTCCTACCTATTGCCTTGCAATATCATGCCTTTGGTTATGATTTATACGCAACCGAAGGAACGTATGAATTTCTACAAGATAAGGGTGTACCCGTGAAATTAGTAAATCGTATTTCGGAAAAAACAAATACCATGTTTGATCTAATGTTATCCAATACAGTTGATTTAGTTATTGATATACCTACGCGTAATGACAATATTAAGGATGGCTTTTTAATTCGTCGCTTTGCGGTAGAAGCAGGTATTCCTATATTTACCTCTTTAGATACTGCCCAAGCATTAATTAACAGTTTAGAAAAACGTAATAAAGGAAATTTATCATTGATTGATATTAGTAAAATATAGCTTATTAGGTGCTCATTAAACGGGCACCTTTTAGCGAATTTTATTTTTGATAGTTGTGTCGTTTTGTGGTATTATAAACACTAGAATTAGGGAGGATTTTTTTTATGGAGTGTACAAGAAAGATTAGTGATTCAATATACTGGATAGGTGGTAGCGATCGACGATTACAACTATTTGAAAACCTATTTCCTATTGAAAATGGAGTGTCTTATGATTCGTATTTAATCAAAGATGAAAAAGTAGCTGTTATGGATACGGTGGATGCTTCCATACGTAATCAATATTTAGAAAATATTGCCTATGTGTTAGGAGATAGAACTATCGATTATTTAGTTGTACAACATATGGAGCCAGATCACTGTGCTAATCTTGAAGAGTTAGTTATTCGTTATCCAAATATGCAAATCGTGGCTAATATGAAGACACTAGATATGATTCATCAATATTATCCAACGTTAGCTATTGATGATAAAGTCGTATTAGTAAAAGAAGGTGATACCTTATCTCTAGGAAAGCATGAATTAACCTTTGTTATGGCCCCTATGGTACATTGGCCAGAGGTAATGGTTAGTTATGAAAAAAAAGAAAAGATTTTGTTTTCTGCCGATGCTTTTGGAACATTTGGTGCATTTAATGGCCATATTTTTAATGATGAGATTGATGTAGAAAAAGAATGGGTTGATGAGGCACGTAGATACTATACAAATATTGTAGGTAAATTTGGTTTGCAAGTACAAGCCTTATTAAAGAAGGCCGCTTCCTTAGATATTCGTATGGTTTGTCCATTACATGGACCTATTTGGCGTACTAATATTGATTATATTTTAGAAAAATACCAAGCATGGAGTACGTATACACCAGAGGAAAATGGCGCTTTATTAATTTATAGTTCAATATATGGTAATACAGAAAGTGTAGTTAATGCGATTGCTTGTCGTTTATCTAAAAAAGGTGTTAAAAAGATTGCTGTGTACGATGTATCAAAAACAGATGTATCGGTATTAGTAGCAGAGTCTTTTAAATATAGTCATATTATCTTAGCCAATACTACATATAACACAGGTATTTTTCCAAAAATGGACAATTACTTAAATGATATAAAAGCTTTGATGTTACAAAAACGAACAGTAGCAATTATTCAAAATGGGTCATGGGCACTAACATCCGCTAGACTTGTGAAGAATAAAGTTGAACAAATGAAGGATATGACAGTATTAAATGATGTTCTTTCCATTCATTCGGCGGTATATAAAGAAGATGACTTAGAAGTTTTCATTAATCAAATCCTACAATCTTTAGCAGATTATAAGGAAAAATAAAAAGAGTGGAATATTCACTCTTTTTATTATGTTACAAATATTTTTTAATTCTCGGATTACGTTCCAACCAATGGAAGATTAAAATACCAATTAATAATACTACATATTCACCAAGAAAAACATAGAATGCAGTAGCAATAAACGGAGTGTTCAAGGCAAAATATAGTTCTCCTCCTACAATTAGACCCGTAATAATGGCTCCTAGACAGGTTGCTAAATACTTATTATGTATATAGTACATAACAATACAAACAATTATTGTACTTAATGTTCCAAATATCATATCCATAGCACCCATAGGGGAAGGAATGTTCGCTAAGAAACATCCGATAACTAATCCGGGAATATACTCCTTCTTATAAAAGGCTAATAGTACCATGATTTCAGAAATAAGAAACTGGACTCCTAAATAGGAAATAGGTGCTAGTAATAGTGTTAATGCTGCATAAATGCCGGCAATCATGGCGTTTATTGTTAACAGTTTAATGTGATTACTTGTATTCATATACTTGATCCTCTCTGAAAAATTATTTTCACGTATATGTCACCTCATTGAAAATATAATATCATTATAGACAAAATACATAAAAAAGAGAATAACTTTATTTATATTTATCAAAGTAAATCATTATAGTATGAATTTGTTATGGTATTATAAAACTTTATAATATGGTAATTACAAGTGAAGAACTTATAGAAGATTCATTTAATTAAACCTATTTATGTTATAATAGTTAAATACATAACAGATTTATAGCATGTTAATAGGGGGGATCAAATTTTGAATACAGAAGAGTTAATGCGTACTATAGAG
>CAKVJS010000064.1 GCA_934754755.1 uncultured Erysipelotrichales bacterium | reverse complement strand
ATGAATCGGTAGTGAAAATATGCACTGTTTTATCATCTATATATACATTTTTCGCAATACCAACCTTATATTTTTGACTTATAGAAACGAAGGTATTTACCACCTCTTTTTCATCGATTCCCTCTGGTACAATGACATTAATCTGTGTCCTATTTAGATCCACTTGACTCGAGTAGTAATATATATTATATATGTAAAGTTGAACGATTGATACAAAAACTAATATGGCCGTAAAAAGTATAGCTATAATTTTTTTCATGATTTATCCCCTATATATTCTGCAATACATCCCTTTCCTATTTTATATGATAACGATTAACATATAATAATGATAAAATAATTATGTGATTTAGTCAATGATTTATATAAATCATATTACACGAATTACATAATATAATCATTAGAATAGTGAATATTATGCTATGATTATAATAGATAAAAAGTAGATAACGAATTATCTACTTTTTTATTATTTAGTTGTTGTCTGCTCTACTTCTTGGATCTTAGCGACAATTCTATCTTGTACTAGGCGTGCTAAATCATGTGATTTTAAATCGCAATATTCTTCGTATGCAATAGCTGGTAAATAATGTATTTGTACAGTGACTTTTTTTAGAGATTTTTTTTCGAAAACTTGATAACTGTTTAAAATGGCTACGGGAACAATTGGACACTTGGCATGGTAGGCAATTTTGAAAGTACCCGCCTTAAATTCCGATACATTATTTTTATTACGACTTCTTGTCCCTTCTGGAAATACGAAAATATTTTGTCCGGCTTTGATATCATTACTCGCTTTTTTTATAACCTTCATCGAATCGCGAACATTATCTCGTTTAATCGGGATATATTCCAACATCGTAATGACTTTTCCAACAATGGGAACCGTTGTTAATTCTTTTTTAACAATCGCTTTTATCGGTCTTTCATGCGTTTGAAATATCGTCAAGGCATCATCCAACCCTTGATGGTTTGGTGTCATAAAGTATCCAGATTGTTTAGGCAAATTTTCCAATCCTCGACAAATAACATGAACCCGTCCCTTTTTTTGTACTTTATAGGATAACGTATGGATAAATTCATATCGCTCTTCCAATGAGTATTTATTAATATCTTGATATCTTCGCAATTTAATAAATACAAGATATGGTAAACGCCAAGCAATACGGATCAGTATTAAGGCAATTCTAATCATTTTGTTCACCCTTTACATATGTCTCTAATGTAAATGTACGAAATGGTGTTGTTTTAATGCGTTTATATGAGTACTTTGTAAAATCGGGAAAGTATACTTCCCCTTCATGATTGCCCGGAATACGAGAGATCAATAATTGATCAGACAGGGCTAACGATTGTTGATAGATAGAAGCCCCCCCACAAATATATAAATCTTCCTGTGATTGTTTATATTGTTCGATGACTTCTTCTAAAGAACGACGTACTTCAATGCCTTCTTGTTCTGGGAGTGTACGGCTTATAACAATTGTTTTACGTTGTGGCAAGGCGCGGCCGATAGCGCGATAGGTATTGGCACCCATGACAATGGTTTTATGTAAAGTCGTCGCCTTAAAAAACTGTAAATCTTCCGGTATATTCCAAGGCATACCATTAGCCGTTCCTGCTTTTCCAATAAGTTGCTCTTGGTCCATGGCTACAATAATAGAGATCATACACTTACCTTCCCAACTAAGCGACCATGGCTTTGATAATCAGTAACGGAAATATCATCGATCGTAAAATCAAAAATTGAAGTAATTGCGGGATTCAATTGAAGTTGACATTTTGGTAATGGCGTCCGTCCTATTTGCGTTTTTATTTCGGTAATATGGTTGTTATAGATATGTGCATCTCCGATAGTATGGATAAACTCTTTGACTTGATATCCACATATCTGTGCCATCATATGTGTCAATAAAGAATACGAAGCAATATTAAAAGGTACCCCTAAAAATATATCTGCACTGCGTTGATATAACTGCGCAGATAGATATTTTTGATCCGAGCTTACATAAAATTGAACAAAGGCATGACAAGGTGGTAAGGCCATTTCTTTAATTTGGGCTGGATTCCAAGCACTAATAATATGCCTACGAGAAAAGGGATCTTGTTTTAGACTTTGGATAACTTCCTTAATTTGATCAATATTTTGTCCATTAAAATCACGCCATTGCTTTCCATAGACAGGTCCTAGATCTCCATATGTTTTCGCGAATTCAGAATCATTTTTTATCTTTTCCACGAATTCCTCCATACTTTCCCCTTGATAAGCAGAACACTTCCGATATTTTTCATACGGCCAATCATTCCATATCTTGACATTACGAACTGCTAAATAACGTATATTAGTATCCCCTTTTAAAAACCAAAGCAGTTCTTCAGCAATCGGACGAAGAAACATTTTCTTCGTTGTTAACAAAGGAAAACCATCTTGTAAATCGTATCTTGTTTGCGTGCCAAAAACACTTATCGTTCCTGTTCCGGTACGGTCTTTTCGATGCTCTCCATGGGCTAATACATCGCTACATAAATCTAAATATTGTTTCATATCGACACCTCACTATACTGTTTTTCCATTGTACAATAATTATTATAAAATGTCACTTATAAAACAAACTCTTATAATAATTACAACAATAGATCTCTTATTTCATGTCGTTACGAACTTGAATAACCGATTTTTTTTGTTGTGTAAAAGCAAGAATTTCTTCTTTATTTGCCCTTTCATCAGTAATGATATTATAGATATCCGAAGTGGGGCAGCTAACAAAATTGCGGATCCGTCCTACCTTCTCATAATCGGCTAAGATATAGGCATTTTCTTTACCTCGTTTAAGCATCGTTGCATTAATTTTTACTTCATTTAAAATATCGGTTGTCATTCCAATAGAACTAGAAAGACCACTGCAACCCACGAATGCCTTTTTAACGATTACTTTATCAATATAATCTAAGGTAAACTCACCCGCCATGGTTCCCTTAATTTGGCGCAATTCGCCACCGGTTAAAATGATACTAACGTTTGGTGAATACAAGGTATTGACTACATTACCATTATTGGTTATTACTGTAACCCGCTTAGCAGTAATATAGGGTAATATACCTAGGGCGGTTGAACTAGAGTTAATAAAAACAATATCACCGTCCACAATTAGGGAAGCTGCATATTTTGCGATTTTTTGTCGATAAATACTTACATCATCGTATATTTCTTGTGCGATTCGCATTCCCTTAAGTCTGGCTCCACCATAGTATCGTTCAATTAAATGTTCATCTTCTAGATATTGTAAATCTCGCCGAATCGTTAAAGAGGAGACATCTAACATGCTACAGATTTCCTCCACTTTAACATCCCCTGCCTTATGTACCATTTCTAATATTTTATTGCGTCGCTTATCCACTACTGCTCTTGGTTGCTTCATATTTTCCCCCTATAGATTAGTGCTTTATAGTATTGTATTTCCCTCATTGCATAAAAAACATCCTAGTAATATAGGAATGCAGTAATTGATGCATGTAATATCTTCCCATTGATATCATACTATTACACACTAATTATTCTATTTTTATTATAGCTTGACAATAATGAAAATATTGTAGATTTTTATAAGATTATACTTCAATGCATATCCCCATAATAATATCTTTTATTTTATCCTTCAATACCTTTAAATTATCATTTGATGCTTTTTATGATTATTTACTATTTTGCACCAACAAAAATCCATATTTTACAAATGTATCCGCATTCTTTTCATATGAAAGGAGAAATTGTTTTATAGAAAAAGGACGATTGTTAAAGCTTCTCGTCCTCTACTTTTTGAAACATTGAAAGCAATGCATCAATCGGCATAGTTGTTTGTTCCTGTTTTCCATATTGTCGATAGGTTACCGTATCATTTTCTTTTTCCGCATCTCCTAAGACTAGTACATACGGTATTTTCTTCATTTGTCCTTCGCGAATCCGATACCCTAACTTTTCCTCACGGTCATCGATAGTCACTCGGAATCCGTGTTGTTGAATTTGTTCTTTAACCTTAGCTGCATACGATCCATGATATTCGTTATTAACGGGTAGAATTCGTACTTGTTCTGGTGCTAACCAAAAAGGGAAAGCGCCCGCAAAATGTTCAATTAAAATACCAATAAAACGTTCTATCGATCCAAAAATAACGCGGTGTAACATAACGGGTCGAGCTTTTTTGCCTTGTCTGTCAATATAATGAATATCAAATCTTTCCGGTAAATTCATATCCAATTGAATAGTTCCACATTGCCAGACGCGACCTAACGAGTCCTGTACATGGAAGTCTATCTTAGGCCCATAAAAAGCCCCATCACCTGGATTAATTTCATATGATTTACCAGCCATTTGACAAGCCTTCGCCAATGCTTCCTCACTTTTTTGCCAGATGGCTAGATCTCCAATATATTTTTCTTCTGGTCGCGTACTAAGTTCAATCGTATAGGTTAAATTAAGGGAAGCATACACACGATCAATAAAACGAATCAAACGAATCACTTCTTCTTCAATTTGATCTGGTGTCATATAAATATGCGCATCATCTTGTAGAAAGGTACGTACCCGAAACAATCCATTTAACGCTCCACTTGCTTCATGACGGTGCACTTGCCCTAATTCCCCCAGTCGTAACGGTAAATCCTTATACGAATACAAACCGTTTTTATAGACAAGTAAGCTACCTGGACAATTCATTGGTTTAATCGCAAATTGGCGATCATCAATACTGCTCGTATACATGTTTTCTTGATAGTTTTGCCAGTGTCCACTAACTTCCCATAAATCACGCGACATCATAATTGGCGTTTGAATAAAGTCATAGCCTTCTTTGGTATGTTCTTTATACCAATAGTTTTGTAATACATTTTTTAAGATCACTCCGTTGGGTAAAAAGAACGGCATACCTGGTGCATATTCACTCATCATAAAAATACCTAATTCTTTTCCTAGCTTACGGTGATCTCGCTTTTTAGCTTCTTCCATCAAGGCTAAATGAGCATCTAACTCTTCTTTGGTTGGGAAACAAACGCCATAAATCCGTTGTAATACTTGGTTATTTTTGTCCCCTTTCCAATATGCTCCCGAGTGTTTAAGTAGTTTGAAATACTTACACTTCTTCACGGTATCTTCATGGGGTCCACGGCATAAGTCAACAAAGTCTCCCTGTTTATAACAACTAATTGTCCCATCTTCTAAATCCGAAATTAAGTCAACTTTATAAGGATCGTCCTGAAACATATCGAGTGCTTCCTGTTTCGATATTTCCATGCGTACAATTCGCTTTCCATCCTTACATATTTTTTTCATTTCCTTTTCTATCTTAGGAATATCTTCATCTTTAATCACTACATCACCTAAATCGATATCGTAATAAAAGCCTTCACTTACTACCGGACCAACCCAAAATTTTGCCTGTGGATATAAATGCTTAATGGCTTGTGCCATAACATGGGCGCAAGAGTGATTTAACCTTTTCAACGCCTCATCTTTTTTAAAATCAATCATAGTCATCCTCCTTTTATATATAAAAAGTCCTACATCCAAAGGACGCAAGACCGTGGTACCACCTTTATTTGTTATGATCTAACATAACCTCAAAGCTATAACGCGCTACCGACTTTCTCTTTCAAGAAGTAGCATAATAGGTAGTATTCCTATAGATATCCAAAAGTTTTCACCAACCACTTTTTCTCTAACCGAATTTTCTATACAAACGTGTCCTATATCATCGCAATAAATATATAATATAATAAATAATGTATACTGCTTTGTCAACTATTTATTGCCATCTGGCGAATATTTTTTACTTCCTGCTGCCACATTTGATATTCCGCGCGGGTTCCAATCGGTTTAGCAACCGTTAGGGTATCGCACTTGCTACAGTATATGCCAGTATTATGGCCAATGGTAATACTTTGGATCCATTCTTTTTTTGTTGCATCACAGATGCCACAACTTGTCATACTTTTTGATTCTACTATAACTCGCATTTATATCACCCCATTAAGTATGCAATGCTTTGTTGTAAAAATTTTGTTTATTCTTGTCATTGCACCAGTTTTCTAATGTTTTTCACTTCTTGCGGCTTTAAAATGCGATAGCTGCCAGGCACTAAACCCTTTGTATTAATCCCACCAACACTTATACGATGTAATCGTTTGACGCGATGGCCAACACTTTCGAACATTTTTCTAACTTGTCGATTTTTACCTTCGTATAATTTAATTTGTAGAACGGTTGTCTTATGTTCTACATCCTTATTTGTAACTTTAATTTTACACGGCAATGTTTTTGTACCATCAATATACAATCCTTTTTCTAACATATGTAAGGATTCCCCGGTAATCAAACCGGTAATCGAAACTTCATATATTTTCTCTAAATGATTTCGCGGATGCATAATTAAGTTCGCAAATTCACCGTCGTTCGTCATAAATAAAACACCTGTTGTATCGAAGTCAAGTCTTCCGACGGGATACACACGCTCCTTACTTTCAGTAAAGAAGTCGGTTACCTTCGTACGATTAAACTCATCTTTTAATGTACAAACACATCCTTTTGGTTTATAAAATACGTAATATACTTTATTTTCCCCAACGATTTGTTTACCATCTACTTCGATGTAATCCCCCTTCTTTACTTTCGTTCCTAACGTAGTAACAATTGCATCATTAACTTTTACTCTTCCTTGGAGAATTAATTCTTCTGCCTTCCTTCGAGAAGCATAGCCACTTGCGGCTATAGCTTTCTGTAATCTTTCCATTTTCTTCACCTATCAATCTAACTCTCATTATAATCAAAAATATTTTATATTACAACCATAAGCAATAGGATCCGTCTTCGTCAAGTAGACAGAATGCAACTAGTGCATCTTGATTTAAGGGTACTCGTCCTTCTAGGGGCCATTATCAATATACACCAC
>CAKVJS010000063.1 GCA_934754755.1 uncultured Erysipelotrichales bacterium | reverse complement strand
GTTGTAGCCATTGGGGAAACAGGTTTGGATTATTATTGGGACGAGGTTTCCAAAGAAAAACAAAAAATTGTTTTTGATAGGCATATAAAACTAGCCCTTAAATATGATAAGCCAATCATCATACATTGTCGCGATGCGTATGAAGATGTTTACCAAATGTTAGAACCGATTGGACATCGAGGAATCATGCATTGTTATAGTGGATCATTGGACATGGCAAAAAGATTTATAAAAATTGGTTTCTATATATCTTTGTCAGGTACCGTAACTTTTAAAAATGCACGCATTCCAAAAGATGTGGCAGAAAATATTAGTATAGAAAAATTATTAATTGAAACCGACTGTCCTTATTTAACACCTCATCCGTATCGAGGGAAGTTAAATGAGCCTGCAAATGTTGTATATATTGCCCAGGAAATAGCTAAGCTAAAGAACATGGAAATTGAAAATGTTGCAAGAGAGACAACGTTTAATGCTAAAACAATATTTGGCATTAAATAGGAGGAAAATTAATGAAACAACTCAAAGAAGCAATTATTGACGCGGACTCCCGTATGCGGGGTGTAATTGTAGTCATGATTGCTTACCTCGTGGTCGTTACTACTACGTTAAACGTAGGGGCTGCGAACAATATTAAAAATTACATTCCAACTGTTAATATTCAAGTACAAGCGGGATTGGATCCCGTAAAGGATTACCTAGTACGCCAAGATAAAGTTGGTAATGTATTAAATGCATTAAATATTACGTTAAATGAAAAAGATATTCTTAATAAGGATCTTAATTATATAGTTAATAAGGGAGATCTATTATCTATTACGCATGTAGCATCAGCGGATATAGAGATGTATCAGGAAATTGGTTATCATGTTATAACCAGACCAGGGAAACAATTGTTTACCACAGGTGTTACACAAGCTGGTGAAAAAGGCCAACTGAAAAATATTTATCGTGTAACATACCAAAATGGGCAAGAAACAGGTAGACAATTAACGGCAAGCCAAGTTGTTAAAGAGGCAAAGGATACCATTATTGAACGTGGAACTATGCAAAATGGTGCGTATTTTACCGGCCGATTAACAACTTATGGAGATGATTGTACTGGATGTTCAGGCGTATCATCAACTGGCGTTCCCTTACGTGCTAGTACCGGCGTAAATGGTTCTAATACAGCGAAATTCTCATATAGGGGTAAATCCTATTATGCTTTAGCAGCGGACCCATCAATACCATTTGGTACGATTATAAAAATTACAAATCATAACCTGGGGATTGAAAAAGAAGCCTACGGTATTGTTCTTGACCGTGGTGGTGCCATAAAAGGCAATAAAATAGATATATTTCAAGGAAGTGAAGGACCACAAAAGAAATACTTCTCAGGTGGAACTTCACCGCAGGCTAGATTTGAAATAGTATCTGTGGGTAATGGTAGTAGAAATTTCTGGAAATAAGATTAGGTTTTATATGCCTAATCTTTTTTTTATATTTATATCTAGGTTTAATTATTGTGAATATGTAATACTATATAAAGAGTACTATTTTATAATCTTATTACAATACAGAATGTGTAGTGTGTTATACAAAGGAAATAGCTCTTTATCTTATTATTAGGTATATAATTTACTGTGAAGCTCAGTATGAAAACCCTTTATAGCATATGTTTGAAAAGGATAAATCGAAAAAGGTGAAATATATCTGTGTGAATACATTTCAATTTCTTTAAATTTATGGTATTATCAATAAAAGTTTAATTAGAGGAGGGATCGTATGTTTTTAAAAGATTTTTTAATGATTAGTGATTTAAAAACGATCATATTATTATTCATTCTGGCTATTTGTTTTTATATTATTTATCGTGTAACTAAGAAAAAGGCGAGTTTTGGTAAGCGTGTAACAATCGCTATGATTATTGGTATCGTCTTAGGACTTGGAATTCAATTTGTGTGTGGATTTCCAGATCACCCAGATAAAATCACCTATATTAAAGAGGCTACAACTTGGTATGGTCTATTTGGTAATGGTTTTATCTCATTGATTCGGATGTTAGTTATTCCTTTGGTTATGATTAGTATTATACAAGTTATTATTACTATGGCAGAAGGTGTAAAAATTGGTTCTTTAATCCGTAAAACGATTGCTGTAACAATGATTACCGTATCTATCTCAGCTATTGTTGGATTAGCCTTTGGAGTTATCTTTGGAGTTGGTAAAGGTATGAATGTAGATCAAGGAACTGCAAAGATCAAGGAAGTTTCCTCTGTCGTTCAAACCCTATCTAATTTAATTCCTGCGAATCCAGTACAATCAATGGTGGATTTAAACATTATTGGTTTAGTTGTTTTTTCCATGTTTATTGGCCTTGGTGCAAAGCGGATGCACAAACGTTATCCCGAAATTATCCAACCATTTTATGATCTTACAATTGCTTTTCATAAAATTATAATTAGTATGGCAATTACAATTATTAAATTGATGCCTTATGCAGTGATCCCCTTATTAGCGAATACAATCGCCCTTCGTGGTCTAGCAAGTATACGAAATGTAGGATTATTTATTGTCGTCCTATATTTAGCGGCTGCAGTGATGTTTATATTACAAATTTTACAATTGATCCTATTTGGTGTAAACCCAGTTATGTATTTAAAAAAGGGATTGCAAGTCATGGCAATGGCTTTTACTTCACGTTCTAGTGTAGGTACATTACCTGTCACTATTAAATGTTTATCAGATGATTTAGGTGTGAACCATGGGACGGCAAGTTTTGTTGCTAGTTTTGGTTCAACTGCCGGAATGCAAGGGTGTGCTGGAGTATTTCCATCTCTCTTAATTATATTTGTTTGTAATATGAACGGGACTGAGATTACTATTCCATTCTTATTAATGAGCACACTTGTGATTGCTTTAGGATCATTAGGTATTGCGGGAATACCGGGGACAGCAACGATGGCAGCATCTGTATCCTTGTCAGGAACGGGTATGAGCAGTTCTTTCCCTTTGGTCTCACCTATTTTAGCGATTGATCCATTGATTGATATGGGAAGAACCCTAATTAACGTAACAGGAGCAATGGTTAACAGCATCACAGTGGATAAATTGATGGGAACCTTTGATTATGATGCGTACCTAGCGAGTCCTAAGGAAAAGAAAGAAACAGTAGGGGAAGATCTATAATGAAGGTTGTTATTATTGGAGCTGTAGCTGGCGGAATGGCTACAGCAGCTAAATTGAAGAGAAATAACAAAGAAGTTGAAGTCGTTGTTTATGAAAAAGGAGAAGAGGTATCCTATGGGGCTTGTGGATTACCTTTCTATATAAGTGATATTATCAAGAATGACACGGATCTATATGCAAGAAGTATAGAAGATTTTATTCATGATGGAATTGACCTTCACATATATCATGAG
The DNA here is from genome assembly GCA_934754755.1 of uncultured Erysipelotrichales bacterium. Taxonomy (GTDB): domain Bacteria; phylum Bacillota_I; class Bacilli_A; order Erysipelotrichales; family Coprobacillaceae; genus CAKVJS01. Next base: position 3,598 of record CAKVJS010000063.1, on the reverse strand, counting down.
GTAATAGAAGTTAATAGTGATGAAAAGAAAGTAAAAGTAAAGAATACAAAAACAGGCAAATCGTTCTGGGACAGCTATGATAACTTAGTGATTGCTAGTGGTGCGAGTGTAAATAATAGAGGCGTATTAAATCATGAAGCAGATAACTATTTTGGTATTCGTCAAGTAGCAGATGCCTATCAAGTGAAGCAAGGGTTACAATCAAATACTATTGAAGAGGTTGTTGTTATTGGTGCTGGTTTTATTGGTATTGAGATGTTAGAACCACTATTAAAATACAAAAAGAAGGTTACCTTAATACAAAGGGAAGAGCGCATCTTTTTAAATGTTGATTGGGATATAGCAGATAAAGTAGAACAAATTATTAAAGATAAAGGGGTAACGGTTCATACTGATGCAAACTTATTAAGATTTAATACAGAAGGTAAAAATATCCACTCTGTAGTAATCGAAAAAGATGGACAAGAAATGGAAATCAATGCACAATTAGTTTTGAATTGTGCGGGGATCACGCCTAACACAAAGTTTATAACGAATATAGATAAGGCTCCTAATGGCGCTATTAAGGTTAATGAAGCCATGGAGACAAGCATACCAGGTATTTATAGTGCTGGTGATTGTAGTATCATGAAATCAGCGGTTACTAAGCAATATGAATATGCACCACTAGGAACAAATGCTAATAAACAAGGAAGAATTATCGCAGATATCCTTGGTGGTAAAATGCCAAAACCATTTAAGTTATTACAAAGTATGGCATTAAAATTGTTTGACTTTGATGTGGGTTGTATTGGTTTAACGGAAGAAAAGGCAAAACAGTTAGATATTCCATATCTTGCTCATACAATTACAGGAAACTCGTATGCAGGATATTATAGTCATGAAAAAGTAACTATTAAAGTTATCTATGATCCTACCTCTAGAAAAATATTAGGAGTACAATGTATTGGACAGGGAACCGTAGTTCCACGCGCTAATTATTACGCTGTTGCTATATATAGTGGTCTTACTGTTGATGAGATGGGAATGATGGATTTCGCTTACTCACCACCGTTTAATGGGGTTTGGGATGTTGCTCAAATTGCCTCTAATACAATTAAATAAACTAAAAAAATAGTTGCTTGCTAAAGCAATTATTTTTGTATCTAATAAACTAATTATTTTAATTTTCATTTATTATAATTTGTAGTAAAATGAGTTGAAAAGGAGTGATGATTCATGTATGACATTATTGTAGTTGGTGGTGGGCACGCAGGGATTGAGGCTGCATTAGCAGCCAGTAGAATGCATAAAAAAACAATGTTAATCACTGCCAATATAAATAATATTGGATCGTTACCTTGTAATACATCTATTGGGGGTCCAGCTAAAGGAATTATTGTACGAGAAATTGATGCATTGGGTGGCCAAATGGGGAAAACAACGGATGCTACCTATTTACAGATGAAAATGTTAAATACCGCAAAGGGGCCTGGTGTGCAATCCCTACGGGCACAGGTGGATAAAATTGAATATCCAAGATATATGCAACAAATAATAAATGAACAAGAAAATTTAGATGTATTGGAAGCTATGGTAGAGGATTTAGTAATTGAAAATCAAAGTATTAAAGGGATAGCTTTATCCAATGGAACTATATATAAAGCTAAGGCTATCATATTAACTACTGGTACTTACATGCAATCCGAGATATTAGTTGGACACACGAAACAATCAGGGGGTCCAGATCAACAGGCCACTGCATTACATTTATCTACGGCATTGTCTAATTTGGGATTTCATTTACAGCGTTTAAAAACAGGAACACCACCACGGATCGCCAAGGATAGTATTGATTATCAAAAGACCGATATGCAACCGGGAACGGATGCAAAACTTTCCTTTAGTTTTGATACACAAAAATTTATAAATATAGAGGATCAAGTACCTTGTTATTTAACCTATACCAATGAAAAAACACATGCGATAGTTCGAGATAATCTTACAAAATCAAGTATGTATTCCGGTCTTGTTAAAGGGATTGGTCCTCGCTATTGTCCTTCTATTGAAGATAAGATTGTTAAGTTTGCAGATAAATCAAGGCATCAGATATTTTTAGAACCGGAATCTATGTTGACAGACTCCATTTATGTACAGGGGCTTTCTACATCTTTACCGCATGAGTTACAGGAAGAAATGTTACATACCATACCGGGTCTAGAAAACTGTAGGGTTTTAAAATATGCATATGCGATTGAATATGATGCAATTGACCCTCTACAACTATGGCCTACCTTAGAAACAAAGTTGGTAAAAGGACTATATACAGCAGGGCAGATTAATGGTACAAGTGGATATGAAGAGGCTGCTGGACAAGGATTACTAGCTGGTATTAATGCTGCTTTACAAATTGATAGAAAAGAGGCTATTATTTTAAGGCGGGATGAGTCTTATATTGGAGTCATGATTGATGATTTAGTAACCAAAGGAACTGATGAACCATATCGAATGCTTACCAGTCGTGCTGAGTATAGGTTATTAATCCGTCATGATAATGCTGATGAAAGATTACGAAAATATGGATTCAAGTGTGGATTGGTACAGGCAGATAGCTATCGATCATATCAGGACAAGATGAAACACATCTATGATGAAATAGAACGATTAGAAACGATTCGCTTCACCCCAAAACATCCGATTAATACGTATTTAATTGAATCTGGACTTACTCCTTTAAAAGAAGGTATTAGTGCTAAAGAATTATTATTACGCCCTGAAATAGAGTATCCAATGATAGGTAAGTATATGGATCATCCTACACTAACACCAGAGGAAATGAAAAGAATTACGATTATGATTAAATATCATGGGTATATTGAGAAGACTCGAAAACAAGTACAAAAACAAGAAAAACTAGAAGAGAAAAAAATACCTTCTTCTATCAATTACTTAACCATGAAAAACTTGGCCTTAGAAGCAAGACAAAAGTTAGATGCGATTCGTCCTATAACGATTGGGCAAGCGTCTAGAATTGGCGGAATAAACCCAAGTGATATCTCCGTATTACTTATTTATTTAAAACAATATAATCACAGTGAGGGCTTATAAATGAAAGTAGAACAATTCATAGAGGCATTACAAAAACAAAATATATTACTGTCCAGTCATCAAATCAAACAATTTTCCTTATACTATGATACGCTAGTAGATTGGAATCAAAAAATGAATTTAACAGCTCTGGTCCAAAAAGAAGAAGTATATCTTAAACATTTTTATGATTCTTTAACTATTGCTTTTCATTTTCCCTTCACGAATCAAGCGATCATTGATATCGGTGCTGGGGCTGGATTTCCCAGCATCCCATTAAAAATAATATATCCTGATTTGCAAATTACAATTATTGATGCCCTGCAAAAACGTACTGTATTTTTAGAACATTTAGTATCCTTGTTGCAATTAAAGGACTGTGAAATCAAACATGCCCGAGCAGAAGATTATATTTTAGAAAAGAGAGAATACTACGATATCGCTATGGCAAGGGCCGTCGCAAAATTATCTATTTTAGATGAACTATGTTTACCATTTGTAAAGTTAAATGGACATTTTCTTGCCCTTAAAG
>CAKVJS010000062.1 GCA_934754755.1 uncultured Erysipelotrichales bacterium | reverse complement strand
GATATGGAGCATGCTGGAAGTAGTTGGCATCCAGCTCCTTGTCATTAAGAGCAAGATTTGGCTGTACATAGTCATTGAACTCAACAACCTGCAAATCAATGCCCTCTGCCTTCAGATCATCCTTAATCTGCTCCAGAATCTCAGCATGAGGAACTGCGGTAGCGCCTACCTTCAGTACCTTGGTTTCAGTGGCAGCCTTCTTATCATCAGTGCCGCCGCAGCCAGCCAAAGCCAGAACAGCTACAGCCATTGCTGCCAAAACTGCTAATACTTTCTTCATAATATATATTCCTCCTAGTACTTATAGTATATAGCATTTCTTGCCTTTTATATAGTGTTGATAGAAAAAAGATGATAAATAATCATAAAAAAAGTATAAATACGTCTGATCAACGTCCTTATACTTGTATATATATGTATTGTCTTTTTATGCTTTATACTGTCGTAGCAGCTCCACTTTATCCAATCGTTCCCAAGGTAAATCCACATCCATGCGTCCAAAATGACCGTGTACAGCAGTATCACAATAAATCGGTTGTAACAATTGTAAAGTCGTTATAATTCCTTGCGGTGTTAAATTAAAGTTTTCTTTAATGGCTTGTAAAATTACAGCAACCGGCACTTTTTCTGTGCCAAATGTTTCCACATAAATAGAGGTTGGTTCCTGCACTCCAATCGCATAAGAAACCTGCAATTCAATGCGATCGCATAAATCCGCAGCGACTAAATTTTTCGCAATATAGCGAAGCATATAAGCAGCTGATCGATCCACTTTCGAAGGATCTTTTCCACTAAAGGCCCCTCCACCATGGCGCGCACTACCACCATAGGTATCGACAATAATCTTACGACCCGTGAGTCCCGTATCCCCATGTGGTCCACCAATCACAAAACGCCCAGTTGGATTAATCAAAACTCGATAGTCTGTATTTAAGTTATATTTCTTAACCACTGCCTCCATAATATGTTCTTGTATGTAGGGGACAAAAATACTTTCATCCATGTCTGGATCATGTTGAATAGACATAAGAATCGTATCTATTCTAGGATTTTTATTGGTATAATCGATCGTTACTTGTGCCTTCATATCAGGCCTAGCAAAGCGAAATTCTCCCTTTTTACGTTTATTAGTCGCTTGGCGTATTAAATGATGTGACATAGAAATAGCAAGCGGCATATAGCCTTCGGTCTCCTTGCAAGCATAGCCAAACATAATCCCCTGATCACCGGCACCACCAACACTATCGTTTGTACCCATCGCAATATCCGGTGATTGACTATCAATCACTACCCTAATCTCACAAGTATGATAATCCATACCTTTTTCTTCACTATCGTACCCAATATTTTTAAGTACTTGTCTTGCTACTTGTTGATAATCCACATGCGCCATTGTCGTAATTTCTCCTCCAATGACTAGTAAATTTGTTGTCGCAAACACCTCACAGGCGACCCTAGAATTTGGGTCTGATGCCAGACAGGCGTCTAATATAGCATCTGAAATTTGATCACACAATTTGTCAGGATGCCCCATTGATACAGATTCGGAAGTAAATAATCTTGTTTTTTCCATCTCGTCTCCTTTTTCGTAGATAAAATAAAAAGCCATCCCAAAAGGAAAGCATTTTTAAAATGGCTTCCTCTTATTGTTCAAGAAAATTCTTGCTTAGTATCGGCACCTTCTAATAATAGGGTTGCCACCACTTCATCAATCTGCATCTACGTGGTTCCAAATAAGAGTTTTATATATCTACACTATTTATTTCTTCTTTTGTTAATGATGTCATAGTCATAATTAGGTCGTTTTCCAGACCTATATCTTTTAATATCGCTGCAATGCGTAATTGTTTTTCTTTTCTATTCACTATATATCACCCATACATAGTATGCATCAAAATAGGTAACAATATTCTGCAAAAAATAACAAAATAAGTACAACACAACAATATTATAGTACACAAAAATGACTTTAACAAGCAATACATCCTATCACTTAGCGTCTTCTTCTTCGATATTACATACTTCTATGACTTCTGGTATTTCCTCCATTAAAATTTGTTCTACACCATCTTTTAACGTAGAATCAATTAAAGAACAACCCGCACAGGCACCTAACATGCGGACGTATACAATACCTTCTTCAAATTTTACATATTCTACATCACCACCATCTCGTTGTAAGTATGGACGTAATTTTTCAATAACCTTTTTGATTTCTGCTATTGTCTTTTCCATAGTCAATCATTCTCCTTTTACTTTTTATTAGTATACCATGGATAAACACATCTGAAAACTAAAAGGCATAGACAACTTATGCACCAACAGTTTGGTGAAAAAGCATGTTGTTACGGGTAATTTATGGTATACTATAAAAGAGGAGTGATGTATATGTGTCGTCATAGTAAACGCGGCGATATTGTCGATGTCAAGATCACTGGTATACAACCTTATGGCGCCTTTGCTTCCCTACCAGACAATTGCACCGGTCTGATTCATATATCAGAAATTTCTGATAATTTTGTTAGAAGTATTAACAATTTTATGCAGGTGGGCGAAACCATAACCGTGAAGGTGCTAGATTTTGACAGTCAGACCAATCAAGCTAGACTCAGTTTAAAAGCGATTGATACAAACTATCGCAGAAGAGCGAAACGAGTCTACTATAAAAATCCACGTCGCTTAATAAAAGAAACGCCAAAAGGATTCAGTTCCTTACGAGCAGCCATGGACGATTGGTTAAAACAAACAGTATAAAGGAGAAAACAATGATTACATTAGATTTATCAAAAACTATAATCCAAAAAAATTTAAGCAACTATCAAAAACGAGTACAAGATATACATACTGTGATTCATCAAAAAACAGGGGCCGGTAATAATTTTCTTGGTTGGCTAACGTTACCTGAGGACTATGATAAAAAAGAATTTGAAGCAGTGCAAGCCACAGCTGATCGATTACGCACAGAAGTAGATACACTACTTGTTTGTGGTATTGGTGGTTCGTATCTAGGAGCACGGGCAGCGATTGAAGCGATTCAAGGTTTATATCCCAAAAAAGATATGGAAATTATTTATGTAGGAAATACTTTTTCTTCTACTTACATAAGCCAAATTGTAGATTATGTTGAAAACAAGGAATTCGCTATTAATGTAATTTCAAAATCTGGTACTACGACAGAAACATCGATTGCCTTTCGGATATTCAAAGAATTAGCGTATAAAAAATATGGTGCTGAGAAAGCTAGAACCCGCATCGTCGCAACAACGGATAAGGCGCATGGAGCTTTAAAAACATTAGCTACGGATGAAGGATATACAACATTTGTGATACCGGATGATATTGGTGGTAGATATTCGGTTTTAAGCCCAGTTGGTTTATTCCCTATCGCTATGGCTGGTATTAATATTCAAGAAATGATGCTAGGGGCAAAGGATGCCATGCAAAAATATAATGATCCATCGATCGAAACAAATGCTGCTTACCAATATGGAGTGATGCGCCAATTACTTAAAGAGGAAGGATATGTAGCAGAAATGTTTGTATCGTATGAAATGCAATTAGCGATGGTGGCAGAATGGTGGAAACAACTATTTGGGGAATCAGAAGGAAAAGAAAACAAGGGTATTTTACCCACTAGTGCAACTTTTTCTACCGATCTTCATTCACTTGGTCAGTTTATTCAAGAAGGTTCCAAAGTACTGTTTGAAACAATTCTTCAAATCAATACACCTACTAAGGATATCTCTATTCCTAGCGATGCAAAAAATTTAGACAACCTTAATTACTTAGCCGATAAAACAGTTGACTATGTCAATAAACAAGCCTGCAAAGGAACTGTCGATGCGCATGTTAATACGGGTAATGTTCCTAATATTCTTATAACTTTAGAAAAATTGGATGCCTATAGTTTCGGTTATTTAGTGTATTTCTTTGAATTAGCCTGTGCTATGTCCGTATACTGGATTGGTGTAAATCCATTTAATCAACCAGGTGTAGAAGTGTATAAGAAAAATATGTTTACCTTACTTGGTAAGCCTAAATAAGTGGTCTGATGATCACTTTTTTATTTATTTGATTAGACAGATACTACAGTAAAATAACTTGAACTTAGTATCAAAATGCTATCGCCAGCAATGGACAAAATATATAGCAACGCAAACAAAATATATAATTGAAAAAGATACAGTGTTTTTAGCACTGTATCCTCATATTTTCTATACAAATAAATCTTTATATTGCTCCATATATTTAGCTTTATTTTCCTCATCTAAAGCGGATATAGCAAGCCATAAATTCTTCTTATCGATAAATTGATCAAATGGTATTTCTTTTAGTTCTTGGGTACTTTGTAATTCATCACCTAAGGCAACCACTTTATCAATAACGATCTTTTTAGGATCATTATGCAAGGATTCACTGCGCAATCCTAAATCGGTTATAGTAAACATATTAGTATTCGTTTTTCTATCTACAATAGTATCCATAGATACTAATCTATTATTTTTTGTTTCTGCATGATAAATCGTAAGAATGTCTCCTGTAACAAAAGGAATCGCATCGTTAAATAAAGCATTGTTAGTTCCTTCTACCGTTTTTTTATATTTTTGTTTGCCAGAACGATCTGTTAACGTCACCGTAACATAGTCTTCTCCATTAAAATAAGAATGCGGATCCTTATTCATAATCGAAAAGTTTATTTGGTGAAGATTTATATCTGTTTTAATTGTACCAAATGACGAATCACCCAGTCCTAGTAACCGGAAACTTTGATCTGCTAGATTGCTATATTGCAAATGATCTAATCGAATCGTTGCTTCATTATGTGCATCCTTGACATATACATAATACGATTGTTGTTCATAGTCTCGCATTGCTCTTCCCTCTAAGGTAAGAGAGTAAACTCCATTATAAAGATTATCAAATTCTACTATATTATTAACCACTTCCATTTTCCTAACGATCGTACCCCCATCACGTAAAATAGCTGTACATCCTCTAATCGCTGAAATTTTATCTACATCCAAATTCACACGTAAAGATCCTTGTAAATTCATTGGTATTACTTCTCTATTCGTTACCATTTGAAAATTACAAGTAATTAATATATTGGGATCCGTTAAGGCACGAGCACGTGGTAATTCATCCCGAACAAAAAGATCAACTAAAGAGGCGACAGCTGGATACCCACGCATCCTGTGCAACAGTGAAATACGATTATTTTCTAAGGATAATCCCCATCGTTGTAAAGCAGGAGTAAAGTCTAGTTTACTATAGTTACCGTAATAATGATTCAATAAATCAGGTAGATGCGTATGATTATTATTAAAACCATCCGTATTTGCATCTTTTCGATATCCTTGATACAGTTTCGTATGTGCTTTGTCACCTGCTCTTTGTTTTAACATCACATAAACAAGTAACTTGGCTCGGAGATCAAGATCATTATATTTAAAATTTTTGTTGAATACATCATTATAAAGACCATCATCAACTTGTTGTTTCTTACCGAAATTGAACAACCAGCCAACATTGTCAGCCTCTTTTCCAAATTTACCATATTGGTATTGAACACCAAATATATTATTGGATACCTCTCCTGTATACATCCCATGACTATCAAAACCCGCTTGATAGCCATGGGCAATTTCATGCAAGCGTCCCCAACCATCTTCTAACCACATATTGATCGTATCTTCACTACTTGCAGTATAATTGTTTCCATAGTAAGCAGCACCAACACCAGAAACATCTGCCTTTAAGAAGTAACGGTTAGCACTATTACGATTTATCGGTGATGATTCATCAAATCCCGCAATGCTATTATATAAAGTAAATATCTTACTGTAATCATCGATTAGGCTATCGATAGAGGGTACTTCTTGCAGTATTTCTGAACGGTCTATTTTAGGTGCTAATAATTGAAAATCCGGCCCTTTAATTAGAGCATACTCAGCATTATTATCTTCCCATTTCTTGAAAAAGGCAGCTTGATCTCCTTCATATTCATAGACCGGTAAAGCAGTCAATCCTTCCGATTGCATTTGCCACTGCAAGATGGCTGAGTTATCGCCATATGGTGTATCAATAAAGGGTACCAAAGGTTCTTTACAATACACATTAACCCATTCTAATCCAATTTTATAACTTTCTTCTTTTTTTGCATCATCACCCAACATCCGCAATGTTAATTTCCCATTAAAGGAAGAAGGCAATTGACGAAGTTGTAAATAATAACCAGGTTTCGTGATAAGACCAATATCTTGACGGTCATGATATTTCCCCTTGCCCATACCTGCATTAAAAATCCAAGTAGGTGTTTCTAAACTAAATATTTTTATATCTTTGCTAATTAACATTTTATTTTGAACATCCATATTATATTCCCCTTGTCTATTGCATTTATCTCCATCGTAAGAACATTACTAAATAAACCTTTATTCTTTAACTACTCAACTTGCCATATAACATCTACTATAGTCTATTGGGCCCGTATATAAACTTTTCATTGATATTAATTGTTACAAAAATTATAATAATATATCATTATTTAATAAGCATATTAAGTAAGTTTTTTTATTTATTATAAAGGCTTACATTAATGGAGTTGTAGTCTTACTTATTACCTGTAAAACTACGATATCATAGTAGCATAGGTAGTAAAGGACATACTATGACATGCTAGAACATAGCGATGCCTTTATAATCTTTTATAGAATGGTCTAGAATTACTGTTGCTGATATATCCCGTCTCTACAATAAATAGAAATTTGATATAGCTTATTTCATTGTTTTTCATATTTTAATAACTCACAGATGTCAAAGATCGCTACTATATCAGGGTATTGGATTAATGTGAATCCATTTAATCGTCCAGGTGTATAAGTGTATAAGAAAAATATGTTTAGTAAGCCTAAAAAAATGTTCTGATGATCACTTTTTTATACATTTGAATAGACATATAACTACATTAAAGTAACTTGAAATGATTGACTCTACATAGTAGACATGCTATTATATATAAG
>CAKVJS010000061.1 GCA_934754755.1 uncultured Erysipelotrichales bacterium | reverse complement strand
ATATTGATAAGGTTATCTCTATATCCCAAGATCCGATTGGGCGTACACCACGGTCGAATCCTGCAACGTATACCGGTGTATTTGATGATATTCGTGATATCTTTGCGCAAACAAAAGAAGCGAAAATGCGGGGATATGAAAAGGGCCGATTCTCCTTTAATGTCAAAGGTGGTCGTTGTGAGTCTTGTCAAGGCGATGGGGTAAAAAAGATCTCGATGCACTTTTTACCGGACGTATATGTACCTTGTGAAAGATGTAAAGGCAAACGATATAATGATGAAACTTTACAAGTAACATATCGCGATAAGAATATTTATGATATCCTAGATATGACCATTGATGATGCCGTTACCTTTTTCGAACCTTTACCGAAAATTAAAAGTAAGTTACAAACGATGCAAGATGTTGGACTAGGCTATATTAAGGTAGGACAGAGTGCTACTACTTTATCCGGTGGAGAAGCACAACGGGTGAAATTAGCGAGTGAGCTACAAAAAAAGGCAACGGGTAAGACAATGTATATATTAGATGAGCCAACAACTGGATTGCATAGCCACGATGTGGCACGATTGATTACTATTTTACAACGTATTGTCCAACAAGGGGATACTGTTGTCATCATTGAACACAACCTCGATATGATAAAAGTAGCTGATTATATCATTGATCTAGGACCAGAAGGGGGAGATGGTGGCGGATCGATTGTCGTGCAAGGAACACCAGAACAAGTAGCGAAGTGTAACAGTAGTCATACGGGATACTTTTTAAAGCAGTTGTTATAAGGAGGGCAAGCAGTGGCAAAAGCAATTACAGTAGCAGATCTATTAGAAGGAAAAACAGAATATGTGCAAGTTACCGGTAATGAAAATTCATTAGAGCGATATATCTATTTATCGGAAATTAACCGTCCGGGTTTTGAACTAGCTGGTTTTTTTAAACATAGTGATTTTCGTCGTATTGTTGTACTAGGTAATAAAGAGGCAGCCTTTATTGCGGAAATGAGCCAGCAGCGTCAAAAGGAGATTTTTCCAACAATCTTAAATGACAAGACCCCTTGTATAATCATTGCAAAGGGAAATGACTGTCCAGCTATATTAAAAGACATTGCTGCAACCAAGAATTTTCCTGTATTTACCACCGATATAGCGACCGGAAGGGTAGCAGTAGAATTATCAAATATTTTAGATCAAGCATTAGCGCCAGAAACATTAATGCATGGTGTGTTTTTAAATATTTATGGTAAAGGAGTTATTATTAAAGGTGCCAGTGGTATTGGTAAATCGGAAATTGCCTTAGAATTAATTAAACGGGGTCACTTATTAGTTGCCGATGATGCGGTGGAACTATGTCAGCTAGGCCAAAGCATCATTGGTAAGGCACCAGCTGTATTATCGAATTTATTAGAAATCCGGGGTATTGGAGTGATTGATGTCTCTAAGATGTTCGGGATTAGCTCGATTCTAGAAAAGGATCGGGTAGATTTGATTATTCAGTTAGAACGTTGGGTTCCTTCGCGGGAGTATACGCGCATTGGGATTGAGGAAAATGACGTTACTGAAGAAATTTTAGGTTTACCAATCCAGAAGATTGTGGTACCAGTCACAAGTGGAAGAAGTATGTCGGTTATTATCGAGTCAGCGGTAATGAATATGCGTTTACGTGACTCTGGTATCGATTCTAGTAAAGAGTTTATTGAACGTATTTTACAAAATATAAATAAGAATAAGGAGTGATAGTATGGCTTTATTTCCAAATAGTAAAACGGTTATTTCATTCGGTCCACTATCGATTCAGTGGTATGCCATCTGTATCATTGTCGGGGCTTATATCGCATATCTAATAGCAGCTAGGACATTTAAGAAGCGGGGCTATAATGCAGAAATATTATCGGATTATTTCTTCGGCGTTTTATTAGTCGGGGTTGTCGGAGCCCGCATTTGGTATGTTATTTTTATGTTTAATGAGATTTATCGGTATGATTTAATGGGTATTTTTAATATCCGTAATGGTGGACTTGCGATCCAAGGGGGTATAATTGCTGGGCTAATTTATAGTTGGTCATTTTTTAAACGCAAAAAAATTGCCTTCCTAGAAGCGGGAGATGCTATATTACCGGGTGTTTTACTGGCGCAAGCATTAGGTAGATGGGGAAATTTCTTCAATCAGGAAGCCTATGGAAATGTTGTCAGTTTGGAACATCTAAGAAATTTATATATCCCTGAAATCATTATCCGTAGAATGCATATCATGGGGCATTATTACCAACCTACCTTTCTATATGAATCCGTGTTAAATGTAATTGGATTTCTACTTATTTATTTCCTGATTCGTAAATTCCAGAGAAAACAAGGAACACTATTTTATAGCTACTTTATTTGGTATGGTATTACCCGCTTTTGGGTAGAAGGAATGCGTAGCGATAGCTTGTTTTTCCTAGGATTAAAAATGGCCCAGATCACTTCGGTTGCCTTTGTTATTGTAGGTGTTGTTGGATGCGTTTGGTGCTATCAAAAGGGACGAACGATACAAAATAGGCGACAATACAAATAACCATTGCATATATTGCAATAGGATGTGATACTTTGAAAAAAAATATACTTATATATAATGGACTAAAAATAGCCACAAATAATGGCATTGGTTTACATTGCGCAAGAAGTAATACTCGTCGAGCTCTCATCGTCGGTGTGGTTTCGGGGACGGTAGCTGGTGAAATAGTCGGATTTATATATAACTATATGTGCTCACGGGTTGCTACTCGTGTGTATATGACATTATAATTCTTTTTCTTTTGTTTGTTAGCTGTTATTTGTTATACTATAACTAAAGTGATGGAGGCAAAAATGAAGAAAAATATAGGAATATTATTTGATTTGGATGGCACACTATTAGATACAGAGAGTCTTATTTATCGAGCATTTCATTATGTTTTTACTAAATATCGCCCAGACTATGTCTTAGAACAAGAGGAATTTTTTACTTTCTTAGGACCTTCCCTATTTGTTACATTAGAAAGATACTTTCCAGCGGATCAGGTAGAAACTATTTTTAAAGACTATCGAGATTTTAGTATTCGACATCAAAAAGAGGAGATCAAGCTGTATCCCGATGTGTTAGAGACCTTACAAATGGCCAAGCAAAAGGGATATCCCTTAGCTGTTGTAACAACTAAGGCAAAGGAAACAGCGGTACTTGGGTTGCAACAATTCGACTTACTCCCCTACTTTGAAACAGTTTTAACTTTGGAAGATGTAACAAAAGTAAAGCCGGATCCAGAAGGGGTTATTAAGGCGATGAAAATTTTACAGGTTGATCGGGCAATTATGATTGGCGATAATGTAAGTGATATTGAAGCTGGTAAAAATGCGGGAATCTATACGGGAGCTGTCAAATGGGCAACCAAAGGATATGCTGCTATGCAAGCATTACAACCGGATATATTGCTGGATACTATGAGCGATGTGATACACTTTGTAGACACTTTAGGAGGATAAAAGATGTACGATATTATTATTATTGGTGCTGGGCCAGCAGGACTGACGGCTTGTTTGTATGCATCCCGTGCCGGTGCACAAGTATTAGTATTAGAATCCGGTGCGCCAGGTGGGAAATTAAATGTAAGTGCCGAAGTAGAAAACTGGCCTGGGATTAAAAAAGTAAGTGGACCAGAATTGGCCTATCAAATGTACGAACATGCTTTTTCGTTTGGTGGAACTCATACCTATGGGGAAGTAGCACACGTCCAACATAATATAGATCATCAAGAAATCACTACAACAGATGGAAAGAAATACCAAGGTAAGTTAGTGTTAATTGCATCGGGAACCAAAGAACGTAAAATGCATTTAGATAATGAAGATCGACTAACTGGAAAAGGTATATCGTACTGTGCTGTTTGTGATGGACCCTTCTTTAAAAATCAAGAAGTTGCTGTCATCGGTGGTGGTAATTCTGCCTTAGAGGAAGCTGACTATTTAACGAAATTTGTTTCTAAAGTACATATCATTGTTCGTCGGGATGTATTTCGGGCGGATGAAATTGTACAAAAAAAGATTTTACAAAATGATAAAATACAAGTTCATTTTTTACGTAAACCACACCATATTATAGGTGAAACAAGAGTTGAGGGGATTGGTATTGAAGATTCCAAAACAGGCGCTATAGAAGAAATAGCAGTACGAGCTATTTTCCCTTTTATTGGCTTAGATCCAATTACACATTTTGTTATGGACCTAGGTATTACCGATACTCGAGGTTATATTGAAACAAATGATAAGATGCAAACAAAAGTTGCCGGTATTTATGCGGCGGGGGATGTCCGCCAAAAGGATTTACGACAAGTTGTTACAGCCACTAATGATGGTGCTATTGCGGGTCAAGAAATGGCTGTTAGCCTAAAAAATTGAGACAATATAAGTAGAGATACATGATATACTATTTGTGATCTCTATTTTTTATATGACAAATAAAGATACATTAAAAATGAATTATTTGGTACAATAAATAAGTGAGGTGAGGATATGGATACGAAAGAGGTTGTTATTGTTACTGGCATGTCTGGAGCAGGGAAAACTTGTGCTATGGCGGTTTTCGAAAATTTACAGTTTAGTTGTATTGATAACTATCCGGTGGCTCTGTTAAATGCCTTTGGACAATTATTAAAGACAGAAACACAATATCAAAAGGTTGCTATGGCCGTAGAAATAGAAAATGCAATGGAGGCGGTACGGGTTCTTTCCAATATGGATTGGATTTCTTTAACCGTAGTTTATTTAGAGTGTAGCGATGAGATGCTAATTCAAAGGTATAAGGCGACAAGAAGATCACATCCACTCTTAATCGCTAACCAAGTATCTTCTCTATCAGAGGCCATCCAGATTGAAAGAAGTATTGCCTCTCCCGTATCACAATTAGCGAATATATTTTTAGATACAACAACTTTAACATTGGCTAGATTTCAAGATTTTTTGGAACAACATTTCTATCATGGTTCAAGCAATGCCTTTCGGGTAAGTTTCATTTCTTTTGGTTATAAATATGGAATTCCCAAGGATGTAGATTTACTATTTGATGTCCGTTTTTTACCAAATCCCTTTTACATAGATACTCTTCGTAATCAGAGTGGAAATGATAAACCGGTATATAATTATGTTATGAGTAAGGACGAGACACAGGAATATATAAAAAGGTTAGTGCCTTTTTTAGACTATTCCTTACAAAAATATGAACAGGAAGGTCGGATGCATTTAGCTATAGGAATTGGTTGTACGGGTGGACAACATCGCTCCGTTTCGATTGCTAATTACTTAACGGAAAAGTACCGCTATATATATCAAGTTCGTAGTTTGCATCGGGATATTCGAACTGATGAAAGTATCGTTTTCTAGAAGGGTTAAAGAAGAAGTCGTCTTTAATGATTTTGATAGCTGTTGTAGTAAGGCGATGTTGGCAGCTATTTTAAAAATTAATGGGACCCTATCTGTAAATAAACAAGGCCTAACAATTACTGTTAGAACCGAAAATGCTAAGATTGCTTCAAAAATACATAAATTATTAAAATATTTATATCAGCCAGAAATCAGTTTCGTTGTATCACGAAAAATGAAACTAAAGAAGAATAATGTTTATATTTTACGAATTTCTAAGGCCAAAGGAATATTAGAAGATTTGTCTTTATTATCTTTGACGGGAATTAAGGATCATCCTGATAAGCAATTATTAGCTAAGGAATGTTGCAAAAGAGCTTATTTGGCAGGTATATTTCTAGCTTGTGGGAGTGTAAATGACCCCATTACACCAAATTATCATTTGGAGTTATCAATTCATGAAGAGTCGTTGGCTGTATTTGTACAATCGATTATGCAACAATTTTCTTTACCCGCTAAAATGATTAAGCGTCGTAGTCGCTATGTTGTATATGTTAAGTCATCGGAAAAAATAGGTGACTTCTTACGATCTATTGGTGCGAGTCAATCGGTTTTGAATTTTGAAGGAACGCGCATTGATCGGACCATGTCCAATACCGTAAATCGATGGAATAATTGCGATATTGCCAATGAAGTCAAAACACTAACGACAGCTAATGAACAAATTGAAAACATACATACGATAGAAATGTTTGCGGGATTACAAGTCTTGGATGAAAAAACGCATCAGGTGGCTTTGCTTCGTTTACAATATCCAGAGTGTAGCTTGCTAGAATTAAGTACCTTATATATGAATAATACGGGTCAAACGATTAGTAAATCAGGATTGCATCGCCATCTACAAAAGATAAAAAAAGAGGCAAATCGTCTTCGTTTGATGGAGAGTGAAAAGTATGGAAAAAATTGAGATTCGATTTGGTAGAAGAGTTAGAGAATTGCGTATGATGCAACACATTTCGCAAGAGGAATTAGGATTTCGCTGCCGGTTATCCAAAAATTATATTTCAGATGTAGAACGAGGGACACGTAATGTTTCCTTACAATCGATAGAAAAGTTGGCAGCAGGGTTAGCGATAAGTGAAAAGGAACTGTTCACGTTTAATTCATAATATCTAGCTATAGTGTTGAAAAAGGAGATATAGTATGCCATTATTTTATGCAGTTATTGTAATTGTGCTTTTATTCGTATTTATTAGTATGTTGATGCAAATACTTTTAAGCCCTTTTACGTGGACGTTACTTGCTTTGCTATTGGTTATATCCATAGTGCGCAATTTAATATATAGATACCATCAAAAGAAGAATAATACGTTTGAAAATACAAATTCAAATGCTTCCCATCAAGAAACCACAAAAAACGACGATATTATAGACGTAAACTATACTGTTGTCGATGAGGATGAGGATAGTAATGATAAAAAATCTTAGTTTCTAACCAAAGGATATATATCCTTTTTTAGGTTGTATAAGAGTTCTATAACTATTTGTTGGTGTATTAGGATACAGCTTTTTTTATATATATATTTATGATATGATACTAACAGGTAGGTGAGATAATGAAATGTAGATTTTGCGATAAAGAATTCGATGATGATGAACCATATTGTCCGTATTGCCTAGGAAATAATAAAGTAGAGTGT
>CAKVJS010000060.1 GCA_934754755.1 uncultured Erysipelotrichales bacterium | reverse complement strand
AAGGGTGTTTGTTGCACCCTTATTCATGTGACTCCTTAGTTCCTAACATAATAACGATGGTAGATCCTTCTTCCACCTTAGTGCCAACACGTGGAAGTTGATCGATAACCTGATCGCCCTCACCAACATACTCAAATTTTAGGTTTGGATTAGAAACTTCTTTACGCTTACGACCTACATAATTTTCTACTGTGGTCATCGGTGTGTCCATCCACGTTAGTTTCTTTTGTCGCTGTTCCGGTACTTTTTTAACACCAAGACTCGGTAATATATTCGTAAACATCTTTTTAGCGATCGGACCTACGGTCGTACCTCCATATTGAATCGTATTTTTCGCATTATCCATGGCTATATATAATACAATTTGGGGATCATCAATCGGCGCTACGCCAACAAAGGACAAAATATATCCCGTATTCGCATAGCTACCATCCTTTGCCTTTTGTGCAGTCCCTGTTTTTCCACCAATGCGATATCCATCAATGAAAGAACTACGCCCTGATCCATTGGTAACAACCGTCTCTAGTCCATCCCGCATTTGCGCCGAAGCCTCTTCCTTGATGACCCGTCGCACCGGCTTTTTTTCCTTCTTAAACACAACGTCATTCGTATAACTATTATGAATCGTATCGACAATATAAGGCGTATATAGGACGCCCCCATTTACACAGGCACTTACAGCCGTCACTAACTGAATCGGCGTTATCGATAACCCCTGTCCAAACGATACGGTAGCTTGTTCTAGATCCTTAAACATATTATAATCAAACATTAATCCAGTCGATTCACCGGTTAAGTCAACACCCGTTTTTTGTGTCAATCCAAAATCCTTTACATACTGATACAAACGATCCTTACCTAAACGTCGACCTATTTCTACAAAACCCGGGTTTGAGGAGTTTTGTAATACCTCACGGAAGGTTTGTAATCCATGTCCCCCTTTTTTCCATGATTTAATCCGTGATTTACCGATCATTTCATACCCCTTATCAAAGTACGTATCTTTATCCATATTAAATACTTTCTCATTTAACCCCGCGGAAAAGGTAAGGATCTTAAAGGTAGATCCTGGTTCATATGTCATCCAGATCGGAATATTTCGGTTGTAAATATCAGGAGAAGCATTTTTATAATCGTTAGGATTAAAATCTGGCTTGCTGGCCATGCCTAGGATTGCCCCGGTTTTCGGGTTCATCGCAAGAGCCCAAATACCATCGGGATTATACGTATCATACGCATTATTTAATTCCCGTTCCATGACATTTTGGACATCTCCATTAATCGTTAGTTGGATATTAAAGCCACTGGAAGGAGCCGAAAAATCACTAGGATACATCGGTAAATTATGACTTTTTGCATCCATAAAATAGTTAATACTTCCATTATTACCACTTAGATATTCATCGTATTGTTGTTCTAATCCCAGCAATCCTTGATTATCAATACCAACAAAACCTAAGGTTTGCGCTAAATAATTACCATTGGGATAATATCGTTTCGTATCCTTAATTAAATACACCCCTGGCAAACGCATTTTTTGAATCCGCCTAGCAACCTCATCAGCGAGTTGCCGTCCCTCTGGCTGAATTCTTTGGATCGAAACTTTTTTCGTTAACTTTTCATGCATTTTTTTACTATCAACGCCTATAACGGAAGCCAACTTAGCGGCTGTATCTACAGGATCCTTAATTTGGCTGGGAACAACAACAAGTGAGGAACAAGTAAGATTTGTCGCCAATACGTTATTATTAGCATCCATGATTAACCCACGGTTTGCCTCTACTGGAAACGATCGTTGCCATAACTCCACCGCTTTGCCATATAAGGTATCGGTTTGGACTATTTGTATGTATCCTAGTCGCAAAATAATACTAGTTACAATCAATAGTGCACAAATCTTAACCCATTTTAATTTTTTGTTCGTTATTTCATAAATCATATCTTATCACCTTATAGTATTACTATATAAAAAAGGGTGGGGTAATATACCCACACCTTTTATTTCTATTGGTTCGATAATGTAACACTAAAAGAATGATCCACTGAAAGGGGGGTTCCCTCTGTAACACCTTGTTTCGTTACTATGCCGGTCGCTTCTCCTTGCCAGGCAACCGAAAGGCCACTTAAAGAAGCAAATACTTGTACGTCCTTACGAGACCATCCGATCATATTTGGCATTTCGAATATATCAGAGTCGGTTTTCAAGAAGATACGATCGCCACTCGATACAACAGAGGAAGCAGCAGGAAATTGATCCACTACTGAATTACCGTTACCTAATACAATCGGTTGTATTTTCTTAGCCTTTAATTTTGCACTAACATACGAAACACTTTGATTCGTAAAGGAATCAACATCGTACGTAGCAGCTGTTCCTTCACTTTGCATATCAGTATATGCAGTTTTAGAGGCTAACGCATGAATCATAATCGATTTTGAAAAATCCGCTAAAATATTCGATACTCCTGGTTTATCAGCACATTGGAAAATATTGATAATGACAATTTCCGGTTTATCAGCAGGAGCTAACCCCGCAAAAGACATCGAATAACTATCGGTCCGATACCCTTGTTTACTAGCGATTTGACCAGTTCCTGTTTTTCCCATCATTTTTACACCCGTATCCAATCGATAATTTTTCGCAACAGCTGACGGATTTTCAATGTTATTTAATAATAACTGATTCATTTTTTCAATTGTTTTAGTAGAAAAAATCCGGTCTGAATACTTTGGTTTACTCGCATATACAACCTTCTTTGTATTGCCATCTACTAAACGATCAATAAAGTAAGGTTCTACCGTTCTTCCATCATTTCCAAATACACTATAGGCGCGCAATAACTGTAATGGTGTGACCGTTGATCCCTGTCCAAATCCGCTTGTAATATAATCGAGTCGCTTACCCGTTTTAAAAAGAGCAATACCGGAAGGAGAATCAAATTTATCAATCGTACTTTTGGTAAAAAAGCCTAGCTTTTGGTAATCCTTCGAAAGTACATCGTGATCAGCGTAACGATCGACTAGATTAGCGATGGCAGTATTACTAGAAAGGGCCAACCCATTATCGAATGTCTGCCTACCCCATCCAGAGCGATGCCAGTCACCAATCTTTTTACCCGACACTTCATATATACCTGTTTCATAGGTATCATTGCCTTTATATTTTCCATCTTCAATAATACTTGCATAGGTGAATGGTTTAAAAACAGATCCACATTCATACGTCTGTTCAAAGAAAAAATTTTGATAATTGCGAATATCGCGGGCATTCGGATCAAAACTTGGATAATTAGACATAGCAAGAATTTTACCGGTCTTTACTTCCATAACAGCACTAGCGCCATTACTCGCTCCCACTTGTTTAGCGGTAGCTGCCAATTGGATATCTAAACTTCTTTGCAGGGAAGCATTGATTGTTAAATAGATGGAACTTCCATTTTTTACCTTTTTCTCTTCTAACATTCCATTGGGTAGTCGATTTCCCTTAGCATCAATTTGATACATTTGGTATCCATTTTCGCCGGATAGATCCGTATTATAATAGCGCTCGATACCCATTTCTCCCTTGATCATCTTTACCTTATCTTGCATTTTTAATTGTGCATAACCTAAAATATAGCTCGCAAAATCTCCCATTGGATAATTGCGGACGTTTTCTTCAATAAAGTCAATCCCGGTTAGTTTGGATACTTCCATTTGTTCCATGATTTTATCTTTCACTAATGTATTAATATTGCTTCCTTGTTTACCAAATTCCACCTGCCAGCTACCTTTGTCAATGGCCGTTTGGAGTTTCGTAGCCATCTTACTTTCTTCTATTCCAAGCAACGGGGCAATTACTTGCGCTGTTTTTGTAGCATCTTGTACATACGCTGGTAATTTTCCGTAACCGGCACGTTTATTTGATGTATACGCAATGATTTTATATTTTTTTACCGTATTCGCAATAACTTCATTATCACTACTAATGATTTCACCTCTTTGAGCCTGTACGATATCTTTTACTTTTCCCCTAGACTTCGCAAACTTTTGAATTTCAAATCCACTAACAATATGTTTTCCTGTCGTTCCGATATAAAGAATATTAAGAATGAGCCCAATAATTAAGGTAGGAAATATAATATAAGCAACTTTGTTATGACGCATTATTGTTCATTCCTTGTACGAGTAACTCTTTCCTTCGCGGTAGCCATTGCCTCCATACGATAGTTATAGCCTTTCTTTTGTGCTATCGTATATAAACGGGAAAATGATACTAAATCTTGTTTATTCAATTGTAATCCATCTATCGTTGAATCCAATTTCACAATTTCCTTTTCCAATCGTTGTTTGTGATTGGAAGTTGTCGATTCGACAGCCTTAATCCCAATATTACCAAATATGTATACGACAATACTACAGATTAAAAATTTCATTGCGAATGATTCAAAACCGGTTTTTTTATATTTAAACATCCCATCTCACCCTTTCAATAATTCGTAACCTAGCAGAATGCGCCCGGTTATTTTCTAATAACTCTTCCTTTGATGAAACAATAGCCTTTTTTGTAACTAAGGTAAATTTTGGTAACATTGTCTCCGGAATATTTGGTAATCCTATTGTTAGTGCATCTTGTCTAGTAGCCTCTTGGAAAGCATATTTACAAATTTTATCCTCCAAACTATGAAACGTAATCACCGCAATCCTACCTTTTACATCAATCATATCGAAAGCTTGTTGCAGCGCACGCTCAAATACACGAAGTTCGTCATTGACAGCAATACGTAATGCCTGGAAAGTGCGTTTAGCAGGGTGCCCTGGCTTTTTCAAAGCATAGGCAGGCATCGCCTCTTTAATGATGTCAACAAGATCAAAGGTTGTGACAATCGGTGCTATCTCTCGCTTCTGTTCTATTTTCCGAACAATGGCCTTCGCAAATTTCTCATCCGCATATTGGTATAAAATTCGTACCAGTTCCTTATAGGACCATGTATTAACGATCGTATATGCATCCAATGATTGACGAGTATCCATACGCATATCTAGGCGCTCATTGTGTTGGTAACTAAACCCCCTTGTGGCATTATCAAACTGTGGTGAGGAAACCCCTAAATCAAATAAGATACCATTGACCCGATGTACCTGTCGCTTCGCTAGTTCTTCTTGTAAGTGTACAAAATTAGAATCTATTATTGTAAAACGATCGCTTATTTTTTCTAACTTTGGTTTTGTCTTAGCCAAGGCATACGGATCTTGGTCAAAACAATATAAATGACCGGTTGTCAGTTGTTGTAAAATTTGTTGGCTATGCCCACCACCACCTAACGTACAATCTACATATATACCAGTCGGATCAATACGTAATCCTTCGATCGACTCTTTCATTAATACGGGGGTATGTTTAAACTCATTCATCCTATCTCAAATCCTTCCAATGATTCTGAAATGGCATCAAACGTATCTTTATTGTCATCATAATACGTTAGCCATCGATCTTCTGACCATATTTCGACATGATCACCAACACCTACAATAACACATTCCTTAGATAAATTACCAACTTCCCGTAAGATACTAGGAATATTGATTCTCCCTAACTTATCAAATTCACAGGTCGAAGCGCGAGCCGTAATCATCCGCACAAAAGAGCGGGTTTCCTTTTTATTCTTGGGCAACCGTTGTAACATGGCATAATATTCCTTCCAACCATCGGCTGTATACAGGGCTAGACACCCTTCAAAGCCACGCGTAACAACAACACTTTCACCGCATTGTTCGCGTAGCTTAGAAGGAATAATCAAGCGTCCCTTTGTATCAATATTGTGCGTATACTCACCCATGAACATGTTATCACCCACTTCTTCACACTTACTTACACTTTCTTACATTTGATACCTCAATTATATACTGTAATTCTATAAATGTATAGCCATTTTGTATTCTAATACTCGCTTTAATACTGTAAGATCCGCTTATACAGCCAAAAAATAGACATAAAAAAAAACCCCAATAAGGGGTATTTTATTATAGTACTTTTTCACCTTTATAAGATCCACAGTGCTTACATACTCGATGCGATAGTTTATAGTCTCCACATGTGGGACATACAACTACTGCTGGCACAGTAAGTTTATCATGTGTTCTTCTTTTATTTCTTCTTGTTTTTGATATTCTTCTTTGTGGTACTGCCATCGTTCCATCCTCCTATTGATCTTTAAAATACTCTTTTAACTTCGCTAATCTAGGATCGATCTCATCATTCCTATTTGTTTCTTTAGTATCGATTAACTGCCATCCTTTACCCGTTGTTTGTACCTTTGCGTTTTTGCTTGTTACGCGCATGGGAATTTCTAACATAATATTTTCAAACACCACGGGTGTAAGATCTACGATATTATTTTTAACAGCATGGATGGATTGATCGGGATCTACCTTTTCAAATGAAAAGACTTCTATGCAAGAAATAGAAAAGGGATATTCTACTTCTTCTAATGTTAAGGCGCATGGCAGAAGCATACAACCTGTAATTTGTAGATCTGTGTATACTATATTTTTGCTTGTATCAAGATTCCCGGTTCCTTGGACTTTAATATCTTTTAAGCCATTAATATTTGAAAACTTGGCAAACACTTCTTTAGGAAATATTAGTGTTTCCTGCAACGTAAAATGTCCCTTTTGTTTAATAATCCAATCCAAGTTGTATCGCATAGTAATCACCTTCTATAACCGCAATGACAATTATATATAAAATATTCCCATAAGTCAATTGCTTTTGGCTATTTTACTATGTTTTATGTTAGTTTACAATTGATGTGAGACAAAACTCACCTTTTGAAAATCAAGGATAGAAAAAAGTGAATAGAACCTTTATCATATAAGTTACGATACAAAATGAAAGGAGTTCTATCCACATGAACAGTATAACACATACTCAACGTTATTATCCACACGAATTAAAAACTCGTTACCACGCCTGTCTACTTTACCAAAAGAAACATAATACAATCACCTTTGTTTGCAGGCGTTATAAGATATCAAAAGCTTCTTTAATGCGTTGGATGAAACGATTTGATGGTACTAAGGAATCCC
>CAKVJS010000059.1 GCA_934754755.1 uncultured Erysipelotrichales bacterium | reverse complement strand
GTCTATGGTATCGTAAATTGGGACAAAATCAATATCGATACATTGAGACATTATCATTTTCGAATCATATCTTGTAACAATAAATGCAAAAAAGTCTTGCAATAAAGGACTTTTTTTTATACAATAGAAATTGTTGACATTGCTGAGACTTACGAGGTTGCTGGAACGCCGATAGGCGTTGTCATGAAACGGGTGTTTCAGGTAGTTCGTGACGAGCAAGTCTATTTGAAAATAGGCGAAAGGAGAATAATCATGGCAAACAATAAAGTTAGAATTAGATTAAAATCATTTGATCACAAGACAATTGATAGTTCTGCTCAAAAAATTATTGCAGCTGCAAAGAAATCAGGAGCGCAAGTTGTTGGACCGGTACCACTTCCTACTCAAAAAGAAGTATATACGGTTATTCGAGCGGTTCATAAATACAAAGATTCACGTGAACAATTCGAAATCAGAACGCATAAACGTCTAATCGATATTATTAATCCAACACCCGAAACAATCGATGTATTAACGAGATTAGAATTACCAAGTGGTGTGGACATTGAAATTAAATTGTAATAAGGAAGGAAGATAACTCATGAAAGGAATCTTAGGTCGTAAGATCGGTATGACTCAAGTCTTTACAACAGACGGAGCATTAATTCCAGTTACCGTTGTAGAAGCAACAAACAATGTTGTCTTACAAAAGAAAACAACAGAAACTGATGGATACAATGCTTTGCAAGTAGGGTTTGAAGATAAGAGAGAAAAAATATCTAATAAAGCTGAATTAGGTATTGTTAAAAAAGCAAACACAGCTCCTAAGCGCTTCATTAAAGAATTTCGTTATGACGAAATGATGAGTTATGAAGTTGGTGATACGATTTCTGTTACTAGCTTTAGCGCTGGAGAAATTGTCGATGTTACAGGAACATCAAAGGGGAAAGGATACCAAGGGGTTATCAAAAGACATGGCCAAAAAATCGGACCTAAAGGTCACGGTTCTGGGGCACATAGAATTGTTGGATCCATGGGGCCTATCGCACCTAACCGTATCGCTCCCGGTAAAAAAATGCCAGGACATATGGGACATGTAACAAAAACAATTCAAAATTTAGAAATTATATCTGTTGACATCGAAAACAGTTTACTTTTAATCAAAGGTTCTATACCTGGGCCAAACAAAGGTTTAGTCATGGTAAAATCAGCGATTAAAGCTAATGGAAAAGTTAGAGATGTAGAAGAATTAGTAAATTACAGCGAAGTAGATACTCCTGTAGTTGAAGATGCAAAACAAGACGCATAATAAATGTAAGGAAGGAGGACTACATATGCTAACAACAAAGGTATTAAACCAAGAAGGTGCAGACGTTAAAGAACTAGAATTAAATGATGCCGTATTTGGTATTGAACCAAATAACCAAGCTATTTTTGATATGGTATTATTACAAAGAGCATCTTGGCGACAAGGAACACATAAAGTTAAAAATCGTACAGAAGTCCGCGGTGGTGGAAAAAAACCATGGCGTCAAAAAGGTACGGGTAGAGCTCGACAAGGTTCCATTCGTTCACCACAATGGCGTGGAGGGGGCGTTGTATTTGGACCAACAACAGCGAGAAATTACACATTTAAATTAAATCGTAAAGTACGCAGATTGGCTCTTAAATCAGCATTATCTACAAAAGTTCAAGAAAACGAATTTTTAGCGCTAGATGCCATCCATATGGAAATACCAAAGACAAAAGAAATGGTAAAAGTTTTAGAAAACCTTAAAGCACCAAGAAAGACATTGATTGTAGTGGATGAGATTTGTGAAAACATAGAACGAGCTTCTAACAATCTTCCTGGTGTGAAATTACTAAATGCTTCTAATGTTAATGTATATGATATTTTAAATAGCGATATGTTAATCATGACCGAAGCGGCGATTAAATCCGTAGAGGAGGTACTTGCATAATGGCACATATTACTGATGTATTAAAAAAACCAGTTCTGACTGAAAAATCAATGGCATTACAATCCACACAAAATAAATATACGTTTGATGTTGATGTAAAGGCAAATAAGATTGAAGTTAGACATGCGGTAGAAAAAATGTTTAACGTAAAGGTAACAAATGTGAATATCATGAACGTTAGGCCAAGAAAAAAACGTATGGGTAAATACGAAGGAACAACAAACCGTCGTAGAAAAGCTATCGTAACTCTTGCAGAAGGTAACGAAATCAACTATTTTGAAGAAAAATAGAACTACAAAATATTGGGACATCCCATCCCAGATACAATAACTAGGAGGAAACGGAAGATGGCAATAAAAAATTATAAGCCAGTCACAAATGGTCGCCGTAATATGACTTCATTAACATATGAAGAAATTACGACTCGCAAACCGGAGAAATCTTTAGTTGCTAAACAAAGTAAGCGTGGAGGTCGTAATAATCAAGGGGTTATTACTACGCGTCATCATGGTGGAGGACATAAACGGAAATACCGTATTATCGACTTCAAAAGAAACAAAGATGATATTATTGGTAAAGTAGCAACGATTGAATATGATCCAAACAGATCTGCTAACATCGCATTAATTCACTATGTAGATGGTGAAAAGAGATATATATTAGCACCTGAAAATTTAGAAGTTGGAATGAAAATTATTTCTGGAGAACATGCCGATATTAAAGTTGGTAATGCATTGCCAATGGGTAACATGCCAGAAGGTACTGTTATTCATAACATTGAAATGCAACCTGGAAAAGGTGGACAAATTGCCAGATCAGCTGGTGTATCTGCGCAGATTCTAGGTAAAGAAGGAAAATATGTTACGGTTCGTCTAGCATCTGGCGAAGTACGTAAACTATTATCTGTGTGCCGCGCTACCATTGGTATTGTTGGAAATAAAGATTATGGCTTAGTTAATTATGGTAAAGCTGGACGTATGAGATGGAAAGGGGTTCGCCCTACTGTCCGTGGTTCTGCTATGAACCCTAACGATCACCCACACGGTGGTGGTGAAGGAAAAACACCAATCGGTCGTAAAGCACCAATGACACCTTGGGGTAAAAAAGCAATGGGTGTTAAAACAAGAAATAATAAGAAAGCATCGACTAAATTAATTGTACGTCGACGCAATGCGAAATAAAGGAGGAAGGAAACATGGCACGTAGTTTGAAAAAAGGACCATTTGTGGATGCACACTTAATGAAAAAAGTAGAATCCTTAAATGCAGCTAGTAAAAAAGAAGTTATTAAAACATGGTCAAGACGCTCTACTATCTTCCCTCAATTTATTGAGCATACATTCGCCGTGTATAACGGAAGAGAACATATACCTGTTTATGTAACAGAAGATATGGTTGGACACAAATTAGGAGAATTCGCTCCTACGAGAACGTATCATGGCCACAACGCTGACGACAAAAAAACAGGTAGAAAATAGAGAGGAGATTATAAACATGGAAGCTAAAGCAACCGCTAAAATGATTCGTGTTGCCCCTCAAAAAACGAGATTAGTCGTAGATTTAGTCAGAGGTAAACAAGTAAAAGAAGCTCTTGGGATTCTTGAGTTTGTAAATAAAAGCGCGACTCCGGCAATCATTAAAGTTATTAAATCCGCAAGTCAAAATGCAGTAAATAATCAAAACAGTGAAGCCGACAAATTATATATAAAAGAAATATATGTCGACGAAGGACCAACATTAAAAAGATTTCGTGCCCGTGCCAAAGGTAGCGGAACACGTATCTTGAAAAGAACTAGCCACATTACATGCGTGGTTGCAGAAAGATAGGAGGTTAATTATGGGTCAAAAGGTAAATCCTAATGGTTTACGGGTTGGTATTAACCGTGACTGGGAATCAAGATGGTATGCAAATAATAAAGATTTTGCTTCATTATTGCATGAAGATATTAAAATTCGTGACTTCATATTTAAGAAGTTGAAATCTGCATCTGTCGCAAAAGTGGAAATTGAAAGATCGAAAAAAAGAGTGACAATTTATGTACACACGGCTCGCCCAGGTGTTGTCATTGGTAAAGACGGAGAAGCGGTAGACGCTTTACGTAAAGAAGTAACAAAAATGGCGGTTGATAAACAAGTGTTTATTAACATCGTTGAAATTAAAAATCCTGATATGGTGGCACAATTAGTGGCTAATACCATTGCGGAACAATTAGAAAACCGTGCTTCTTTTAGAACGGTACAAAAGCGTGCGATGCAAAGAGCAATGCGAGCTGGTGCTAAAGGTATTAAAACTAGCGTTTCAGGACGTTTAGGGGGCGCTGATATGGCTCGTACAGAAGGGTATTCCGAAGGAAATGTACCACTTCATACATTGCGTGCTGATATTGATTATGCAACTGCAGAAGCAGATACAACGTACGGTAAATTAGGAGTTAAAGTTTGGATTTGTAAGGGAGAAATCCTTCCTGCCAAGAAAGGAGATAGATAATTATGTTGATGCCTAAAAGAACGAAATATAGAAGGCCACATCGTCTATCCTATGAAGGAAAAGCAAAAGGTGGAACAAAGATTTCTTTTGGTGAATATGCTTTGCAAGCACAAGAAGGTGCTTGGATTACATCACGCCAAATTGAAGCCGCCCGTATTGCGATCAATCGCCATATGAAACGTGGTGGTAAAGTATGGATTCGTATTTTCCCGCATTTAGCGAAAACAAAGAAACCATTGGAAGTACGTATGGGATCTGGGAAAGGTTCTCCCGAAGAATGGGTAGCAGTTGTTAAAACAGAACGTGTTCTTTTTGAAGTAGCGGGTGTTGAAGAAGAAGTTGCTCGTGAAGCATTACGGCTGGCATCTCATAAATTACCTATTAAATGTAAAATCATTAGAAAGGGTGAATAATTATGACAGTTCAAGAAATTAGAGAATTAGAAAACGCTGATTTATTAGTAAAAGTAGAAGATTATAAAAAAGAATTATTTAGTCTTCGTTTCCAACAAGCTACGGGTCAATTACAAAACACAGCACAGATAAAAAAAGTTCGCAAGTCTATTGCAAGAATAAAAACCATTATTAGAGAAAGAGAACTAAACCAATAAGGAGATACAAGATGGAAAGAAATAATCGTAAAGTTTATACTGGTACAGTTGTATCTACGAAAATGGATAAAACTATCACTGTGCTAGTAGAAACACATGTAAAACATAGTTTATACGGAAAACGCGTAAAATCATCAACGAAATTTAAAGCGCATGATGAACAAAATACGGCTCGGGATGGAGATATTGTAAAAATCATGTCTACTAGACCACTATCCGCAACGAAACGTTTTCGTTTAGTAGAAGTCGTAAAAAAAGCAGAAACAATCTAATATTTAATACTCTGAAAGGAGGTCACTGAAAAATGATCCAAAATGAGAGCAGACTTAAAGTAGCTGATAATACAGGTGCAAAGGAAGTCTTAGTAATTAGAAACTTAGGTGGTTCTAATAGAAAATATAGTAATATCGGTGATGTCATTGTATGCACCGTAAAACAAGCAACACCTGGTGGAAGTGTCAAAAAAGGAGAAGTCGTACGTGCCGTTATCGTGCGAAGCAAATATGGTGTCGGACGAGATAATGGTTCGTATATCAAATTTGATGATAATGCTTGCGTAATCATTAAAGATGACAAATCCCCAAAAGGGACTCGTATCTTTGGACCCGTTGCTAGAGAGTTAAGAGATGCTGATTTCATGAAAATCGTATCATTAGCTCCAGAAGTATTATAGGAGGAATCAAGATGAAAATCCGTGTAGGTGATACTGTAGAAGTTATCACAGGTAAAGATAAAGGTAAACAAGGACAAGTTATGCAAGTACTAGAAAAACAAAGTAAAGTACTTGTAGAAGGGGTAAATATGGCAACGAAACATATTAAACCTTCCCAAGCTAACCCAGAAGGTGGCATTGTGAAAAGTGAAGCACCCATTCATGTATCCAATGTTGCATTCTATGATGCAAAGGCAAAAAGTCCAATCAAGTTAGGATATTCTTTTACCGAAGATAAAGATGGTAAAAAAAGCAAGGTACGTGTGAATAAGAAAACAGGTGCTACGGTAGATAAAAAGAAAAAGAAGTAGAAGGAGGATAACGGATGAATCGATTAAAAGTGCGTTACGAAAACGAAATCATTCAATCAATGATGGAAAAATTCAATTATTCTTCAAAAATGCAAGCACCTAAAATTGAAAAAATCGTCATTAATATGGGTGTTGGAGATGCCGTATCTAATTCTAAAGTATTAGATGATGCATTAGCGGAATTGACTTTGATTACTGGGCAACGCCCGGTAGCAACAAAGGCTAAAAAATCCATTGCTGGTTTCAAATTACGTGAAGGTATGCCGATTGGCTGTAAGGCAACATTACGTGGTGAAAGAATGTATGAATTTTTAGATAAACTATTAAATATCTCACTTCCAAGAGTTCGAGATTTTAGAGGTGTATCAAACGATTCCTTTGATGGTAGAGGAAACTATACATTAGGTATTAAGGAACAATTAATTTTCCCTGAAATTAATTTTGATAAAGTAAATAAATTAAGAGGTATGGATATTGTATTCGTAACAACGGCCAAAACTGATGAAGAGGGACATGAGTTACTATTACAATTAGGAATGCCTTTTAAAAAACAATAGGAGGGCTTTAAAAGCATGGCAAGAAAAGCAATGAAAGTTAAACAACAACGTCCTCAAAAATTTAAAGTACGTGAATATACACGTTGTGAACGTTGTGGAAGACCACATGCAGTGTATAAGAAATTTAAACTTTGTAGAATTTGTTTCCGTGAGTTGGCCTACAAAGGTGAAATTCCTGGAATACGCAAATCTAGTTGGTAGAATTGGGATATAACAAATTATTCCATATTGGAAGGAGGATTAGCAATGGTAACAGATCCAATTGCAGATATGTTAACAAGAATTCGTAATGCGAATAGACAACGTCATGATGACGTTATCATTCCCGCTTCAAAATTGAAAATTGATATTGCTGAAATTTTGAAAAATGAAGGATTTATTAAAGGATATAAAGTGGAAGGTGAAGGCCCTATTAAAAACATTAATATCACTTTAAAATATAGAGGTAATGAAAGAGTCATTAC
>CAKVJS010000058.1 GCA_934754755.1 uncultured Erysipelotrichales bacterium | reverse complement strand
CATTTTTAACATGGTGTTGCGGGTTAAAACAGTCGGATATTTCTTTTCTTGTTAGTACTTTAGATACTTCTGCATTTTCTTCCATTAGCTTTTTAAAGTCCAAATGGTTTTCCCAAGATTTAATTGCGTTAGGTTGTACAATATCATATGCCTTTTCTCTTGACCAACCCTTTTCAATTAGTTTTAACATAAAGCGTTGGGAGAAAATAACTCCATTTGTTTTGTTGATAT
Organism: uncultured Erysipelotrichales bacterium; assembly: GCA_934754755.1. Lineage (GTDB taxonomy): Bacteria > Bacillota_I > Bacilli_A > Erysipelotrichales > Coprobacillaceae > CAKVJS01. The sequence goes on along the minus strand of CAKVJS010000058.1, from coordinate 6,899 downwards.
TAGCTAACATATTATCTTCAAATACGGTTAGATTTTGAATCAAATTAGTAAAGCGAGATAACATATAATCTAATAATTGAGTTGCATCTCCTGCAATAATTCGTTCTGATGAAGAGTGTGAAATATCTCGTTCATGCCATAAAGGGACATCCTCATAAGCTGGTAACATATAGCCACGGAGTACGCGAGCACAACCACAAATGTTTTCACTACCAATTGGATTTCGCTTATGTGGCATTGCACTAGATCCCTTTTGACCTTTATTGAAATGTTCTTCTACTTCTCGTACCTCGGTACGTTGTAAATGTCTAATTTCAACGGCCATTCTTTCTAAGCTTGTTCCAATTAAAGCTAGTGTCGCAAAGTAAGCCGCATGGCGATCTCTTTGTAATACTTGGGTTGAGATTTTACTGGATTGAATGCCTAGCTTATCACAAACATAATCTTGTACTTCTGGTGGTGTATTGGCGAAGGTTCCAACAGCACCTGATATTTTACCGGCTTCTACATCGCAACAAGCATCCTTAAAACGACGTAAATTACGTTGCATTTCTTCATACCATAAAGTAAACTTTAAACCAAAGGTTGTGATCTCTGCATGTACCCCATGGGTTCTTCCCATGCATACGGTATATTTATATTTTACTGCCTTATTTTTTAATGTTTCAATGAGTGTTTCTATATCTTGTAATAGGATGGCGTTAGCTTGTTTATATAAATAGCCATACGCTGTATCGACTACATCGGTACTTGTTAAACCATAATGAATCCATTTACGTTCGTCTCCAAGGGTTTCAGATACCGCCCGAGTAAAAGCTACGACATCATGTTTTGTTTGTTCTTCGATTTGATAAATTCTTTCGATATCAAAACTTGCCTTTTCCTTCATTGTTTCGATATCTTCTTTGGGAATTTCCCCTAACGAACTCCAAGCTTCACAAGCCAACAGTTCTACTTTTAACCACGCTTCAAATTTAGATTGTTCACTCCAAATCGCCCGCATTTCTTTTCTTGCATATCTTTCAATCATATTTAACCACCTTTATCTCCCTTTGAAATATTGGACACCTGCTAAGAACATTTGTTGATCCTTGTCACCATATATATTTTCTAATCGATGATTTCCTTGTCGTTCACTATGTCCCATTTTCCCTATAATATGACCATCCGGGGAAAGTATTCCTTCAATAGCTTGCATTGAACCATTAGGATTATCCGGAAAATGCATCGTTGGATTTTGTCCACTATCTACATATTGGCTAAAAACTTGTCCATTGTCAAATAAATTTTGGATGACATTATCTGGTCCCACAAATCTTCCTTCTCCATGACTAACCGGAATAGTATGAACATCTCCGACACTTACATTGCTTAGCCATGGTGATTGCACACTACCAATGCGAGTTGTAACCATTTGCGAGACGTGGCGACCAATTGTATTAAATGTTAAGGTTGGTGCTCCCGCCTGCATCGGTTGGATTTTTCCATATGGTAATAGGCCAAGTTTAATTAAAGCCTGGAATCCATTGCATATTCCCATCATTAATCCATCACGTTCTAAAAATTGATGAATGGCATCTTGCAGGGATGGATGTCGTAAAATAGTGGCTATAAATTTTCCCGATCCTTCGGGTTCATCCCCAGCACTAAATCCACCCGGTAAGACGATTATATTGGCCTTATGAATCGCTAATTCTAGCGAAGTAATGGAATTGGCAAGCATTGTTTCAGTGGTGTTACAAATAACTGAGAACTCTACCTTAGCTCCGGCCTTTATAAAGGCATCTCGTAAATCGTACTCACAGTTAGTACCTGGAAAAACCGGGATAATAACAAGTGGTTCATCAATCTTTTGTTTTGCATATAAGCTCCCACGGTTATAGCAGGATGCCTTATGGATAGATTTTAATGTATCTTGCATTTTGGTTGGATAGACACTTTCTAGCGGGGCACTATTGTATTCATATAGCTGATCGAGTGTAATACTATCGCTACCATACGTTATACAATTCGTATCGGTTGTTGTTCCAATAATGCGATAATCCTTACATAAAATATCACCTTCGCTAGCAACCTCTATGATTATATTTCCATAGTCCTTTTGTACTAAGGAAGGCAAAGGAAGACTTTTCATAGCAACACCGATTTCGTTACCAAAGGCCATTTTACTAACCGCTTCTAATACCCCACCATCCTTAATAGTATAAGCACTATAAATACGTTTATTTTCTACCATTTGGTATAGTGCATCGTATTGTTGTTTCACATGATCAAAGTCAAATATATCGCAGTTATCTTTATGTAGACAAATTTCCACCAATATATGATTCGCCTCTTTTAATTCTGGACTAATAATTTTATCTACTTCTTGGGTTGTAATCGCAAACGATACAAGTGTAGGTGGTACGTGTAGATCTTCAAAGGATCCTGACATACTATCTTTACCACCGACAGCAGGTAAAGATAAAGCCCTTTGTACATGATAGGCACCAAGCAGAGCTGCTAGTGGTTTTCCCCACTTTTGGGGTTGATCTAACAACTTTTCAAAGTATTCTTGAAAGCTAAAGCGTACCTTACGATAATCGCCACCCATCGCTACTATTTTACTTAACGATTCCATTACTGCATAGATCGCTCCATGATACGGTGACCACTTCGCGATAGTGGGACTATATCCATAGGCCATAATCGAGGCTGTCGTCGTTACGGAATCTTGCACCGGTAACAGAGCAACCATCCCTTCGGTTTCGGTTCGATATGTTTTACCACCATACGGAAAGAGAACCGATGCATTTCCAATCGATGCGTCAAAGCGTTCTACTAGTCCCTTTTGACTGGCGACAGATAAACGAGATAAGACTTCTTTCATTGTTTCTTTAAAAGAAGGTTTCGCAGTTGGTACAAAAGGATATAAGCTTGCCTTGGGACTTTCGATAAATACATCTTGTGTTCGTTTTGCGCCAGCCGAATCTAAAAAGTCTCTGGCTAGATCGACAATCACATGGCCACGATGACGCATGAGTAAACGAGGACTTTCAGTCACCCTAGCCACCAGCGATACTTCCAAGTTTTCCTTGGCACAAGCATCTTGGAAAAAAGATAAATCCGCAGTTTTTATAACAATGGCCATCCGTTCCTGTGACTCAGAAATCGCCAATTCCGTTCCGGTCATTCCTTGACACTTAGTTAATACGGAATCTAAATCAATATCCAGTCCATCAGCTAGTTCTCCAACTGCAACGCAAATACCACCGGCACCAAAGTCATTGCAGCGAATAATTTTATTAGCGACTTCTTCTTGACGGAATAATCGTTGAATCTTACGTTCTTCCACAGGGTTCCCTTTTTGGACTTCAGCACCACCATTTTCCATCGAACCGATTTTATGTGATTTAGAAGATCCAGTAGCCCCACCGATACCATCCCGTCCTGTTCGGCCACCAATTAATAATACAATATCACCAGCCATCGGTTGTAAGCGAAGAACTTGTTTTTTAGGAGCCGCTGCAACAACAGCACCTAACTCCATCCGCTTAGCCTCATAACCTGGATCATATAATTCATGTACATAACCAGTCGCAATACCGATTTGATTTCCATAAGAAGCATAGCCATGGGCTGCCTCTTGACAGATTTTTCGTTGTGGTAATTTCCCAGGTCGCGTCGATATGATGGATTGTCGTGGATCGCCGGCACCACTAATTCGCATCGCTTGATATACGTAAGCCCGTCCCGATAACGGATCTCGAATCGCACCTCCTAAACAAGTCGCAGCCCCACCGTATGGCTCGATTTCCGTCGGGTGATTGTGCGTTTCATTTTTAAACATGAGTAACCATGGCTCTTCCCCTTGCTCCGTTTGGACAGTTACTTCTAACGAACAGGCATTGATTTCATCCGATATTTCTAAATCATCTAGACGTCCTTGCATGCGTAATTCTTTCATCGCAATCGTTGCGAGATCCATAAGGGTTACCGGTCGAGTTGTATTGTTACCATAGACTACTTGGCGACTCTTTTGGTAGTCCGCAATATCCTGTTTGATCATTGTTTTATAGTTACTTTCTTCTAAAATGATCGAAGAAAGAATCGTACTAAAAGTTGTATGGCGACAATGATCCGACCAATACGTATCCAACACTTTTAATTCGGTTTCCGTTGGATCTCTTTCTTCACTTTGAAAATACGATTGGATTAATACTAAATCTTCATAGCTCATAGCCATATTATGGCTTGTATAAAAGGTTTTAAGTTTGTCCAAACCAAAGTCAATAAATCCAGTAATCGTTGGTACTTGTCGACTAGGCAATGCAACATCCTCTATCGTAGAAGGAGTATCCCAAGCAGCAATCCGTTGATCGACAGGATTGATAATATAATGTTGTATCTTGAGTAATTCATTTTCATCGATCATGCCTTGTAAAATATACACTTTGGCACAACGAACTTGCACCTTAACCCCGGCTAAAATCGCAAAGCATTGCATGCAAGAATCTGCTCGTTGATCGTATTGACCTGGTAATAATTCAACCGCAAATTTCCAAGGACTCTTAAAAGAGGACGTATCCATCCATACTTGATCAACCATTGGCTCACTTAAAAAAGAACCAATAGCATCCTGCCATATATCATCCGTAACGCCTTGTACATCATAACGATGCATAATGCGGACGGAATCTAAAGCAATATGTAATTGCGTTTTTATGTCTTCTTGTAACTGCTGTGCTTCAATCGCATATTCTGCTTTCTTTTCTACAAAAACGCGTCGTACTGTATCCATCATTACCCCCTATATTCCAATATCCTTACGATATATTTTACCATCAAAGTAAATTCTTTGCGCCATCGTATATAGTTTATCACGTACCTCATCAATGGAGCAACCCGTAGCACATATATTAAGTACCCGACCACCATTGGTGACTAGGCAATTGCCTTCTTCTTTCGTGCCCGCATGTAAGACCATCGTATGGGTAAGATTGGTCGTTGGTACGGTAATTACTTTACCAACTGGATACGTTCCAGGATACCCTTGACTCGCAAGTACAAGTGTTCCACTGTATGTATCTTTCCACTGTAAGGTAAGATCACCCAATCTTTCCTCGATGCAAGCCTCCATAATTTCTACCAAATCGGTTTCTAATCGCAATAATATCGATTGGGTTTCAGGATCCCCAAAGCGAACGTTGAATTCCAATACTTTTGTTTTGTCTTCACCTATCATTAGGCCGATAAAGATGACCCCATGGTAGCGCATGTCTTCCGCCTGCAATCCTTTGATAAAAGGTTCTAAAATTGTTGTTTGCCAGGACTGTTCCATCTCTTTAGTTACAAAAGGATTCGGTGAGACCGTGCCCATACCACCGGTATTGGGCCCTGTATCCCCCTCATAAATCGCTTTATGATCTTTGACACTAACCATGGGAACAATCGTTTTACCATCGGTAAAACATAACAAGGAACATTCTTTACCGGTTAAATATTCTTCGATAATAACCGTATGACCAACACCAGACATACTTCCATCTACCATAAAGTCATGCAGCGTCTGTTTTGCCTCCGCTTCATCAAACGCAATAATGACGCCTTTACCAGCGGCCAGACCATCCGCCTTAATGACAACCGGATAGGTAAAGGAAGATAAGGAGGCAATGGCCTGCTTATAACTCGTTGCCTTTTGATAACGAGCGGTAGGAATATGATAACGTTCCATAAATTCTTTCGCGAACGATTTACTACCTTCTAAGGTAGCCGCCTTAGCACTCGGTCCAAAGGCTAAAAATCCAGCTTCTTCAATCGCATCTACTAATCCCAAACATAAAGGCACTTCCGGTCCAACAATTGTTAAGTCAATCGCATGTTCTTGAATACATGATACAATAAAAGCAATATCATCACACGCACCTTCGATGCATGTTGCTTTAGTGGCCATACCTGGATTACCCGGCAAGGCATACAGCTCACGTGTCGGATCACTACGATACAACGATTCAATAATGGCATGCTCTCTTCCACCACTACCGATAACTAATAATTTCATATAGCTTCTCCTTATTAATGTCTAAAATGTCGATAGCCAGTAAAGACCATAGTCATTTGTTTTTCGTCACAAGCATCGATCGATTCTTGATCTCGCTTAGAACCACCTGGTTGAACAATGGCTTGAATGCCTGCCTCGCTTGCCGTATCCACACAATCACGAAATGGGAAAAAGGCATCGGAGGCTAGAATGGCTCCTTGAAAATTAACCTCTGGGTGCTCCGCAATCGCATTTTCTAACGCCCAAATACGTGAAGTTTGGCCTCCGCCAATCGCCAGTGTAACACCGTCTTTAACCATGCACACAGCATTCGATTTAACGTGCTTAACAACCCGCATACCAAATTCCATATCCTTGATTTCTTCTTTAGTAGGTTGCCTTTTCGTAACGACATCTTGTTTTTGGTTTACCGTTTCATCTAAGTCCTGCAGTAATACTTTACCTGCTAAATATTTCATATCGATATGTGATCTATGATTATTTTTCGAATCCATCGTAAGAATCCGGACATTTTTCTTCTTTTGTAATACTTCTAAAGCATCTGCATCAAAGGCAGGCGCGATAATAATTTCCAAAAAGATACTGTGCATAACTTCGGCGGTTGCCTTATCGACTGTATAATTAACAGCAACAATACCACCAAAAATAGATTTTGTATCAGCCAGATATGCTTTTCTAAAAGAATCGTATCCATTTTCTCCAATCGCTACTCCACAAGGCGTTGCGTGTTTGACAACGACCGTTGCATGTTCCTTGGAATCAAACTCTTCTAATAAACGCATCGCTCCATATAAATCATTTAAATTATTAAAGGAAATTTCTTTTCCATGCAATTGCATATAATCTAATAAAGGATCTG
>CAKVJS010000057.1 GCA_934754755.1 uncultured Erysipelotrichales bacterium | reverse complement strand
AAGATATACAGCGAATTACGGGTACAACGATACGTTTGAACGAGATCCCTTTTGATGATACAAAAACGTTTCAAATGATTCAAGAAGCCGATACCTTTGGTGTTTTCCAATTGGAATCCTTAGGGATGCGCCAATTGTTACGAAAATTAAAGTGTACTTGTATTACGGATATTATTGATGCCATTGCCCTGTTTCGTCCCGGTCCGATGGAAAACATCCCCCATTATCTAGCAAGAAGATCCAAAAAAGAACCGATAACATATTTACTGCCTTGCTTAGAGCCGATTTTACAATCGACCTATGGGATCATTATATACCAAGAACAAATTATGCAAATAGCGCAAGTTGTTGCTGGCTTTAGCCTTGCTAAAGCGGATATATTGCGGGTTGCGATGTCAAAAAAGAAGCATGCCTTAATGGACTCGATGCACGAAGAATTTATGGCAGGAGGTATGCAAAAGGGCTATCCTAGAGAGATCGTAGAAGAGGTGTTCGCCTTAATTGAGAAATTCGCGGACTATGGGTTTAATAAATCACATTCGGTAGCTTATAGTTATATTGCCTATCAAATTGCTTATTTGAAGGCTAATTATCCAATTATTTTCTTTAGTGCCATCTTATCGAATGATCAAAGTAGTGATTATACGAAAGAACAATGTAAACAAGAAGGAAAGAAGTATGGAGTACAATTACTACCACCTTCTATCAATCGATCGTTGGATCGTTTTACGGTAGAACCTACCGGCATTCGTTTTTCCATGTTAGGAATTAAAGGATTTGGTCTCGCTAATTACCGCTTATTGGTTGAGGAACGAGACAAAGGACCTTTTAGAGATCTATTTGATTTTATGAATCGAATGGGAAAAACAATGAATCGAAAAGTCTTAGAAGCCCTAATCGACAGTGGCGCATTGGATGAATTTAAAGTATCTAGGGCAACGATGAAAGAAAACAGGAAGAAGATAATAGATTATACACAACTACATACGTATGGTATTGAAGAACCGCCTTTATTAACCGAAGTTCCCGATTATAAGATGAAGAAATTAGAATTAGAAAAATTGGTACTTGGTATTTATGTTTCTATGCACCCTGTGACAGTAAGAAAACAACAATACGGGGTAGGCTTATGTGATATTATTGCCCTTAAAAATAAGGTAGAGCAGTCCGTACGGATTATGATGGTCATACAAAGAGTAAAACCAATTCTTGATAAGAAGGGTAGAGAAATGTGTTTTATCGAGGGATATGATGATACAGGATCCTTGGAGGGTGTCGTTTTTTCTACGGTATATATGCGTATAAAACATATCTTGCAACGAAACGCGATATGTGTACTAACAGGAAAGATAAAACATAAGGATACAATGTCAATCATTATACAAGATGCAAAAACAGTGCAGGAAGGATAAATAAAATGAAAGAATTAGTAGTTATTGATGGAAATTATTGGATTTTTAGTTCCTACTATGCGACCGCCGCAATGGGTAACTTAATGGTGAATCAGGAAGGTATACCAACCAATGCCGTATATGGGTTTGTCCAAACGATCGAGAAGGTATTGCGTCAACAACCCGATTATATATTGGTTGCCTTTGATGCCAAAGGGAAAACATTTCGTAGTGAAAAGTTAGAAGATTATAAAGCAACAAGAAAAAAAACACCGCCTGAATTATTGCAACAAATGCCGATTGTTCGGGAATATTTAGAGGCCCGTAAAATTGCCTATTATGAAGTACCTGGGTATGAAGGTGATGATGTGATCGGAACGGTTTGTCACATGGCTTCTTCGCCGGATTGCAAAGTTTCTGTATATACTGGTGATAAAGATATGATGCAGCTTGTAAATGACAATGTTTCGGTATTTAAACGCAATGTAAAAAGGAAAGATTATGAAGAAGTAACACCGACTACTTTTTATGAGAAGTATGGCATTCAACCTTCGCAGATGCAGGATTTTCTAGGGTTGATGGGAGATAGTGCAGACAATATTCCCGGTGTGCCTGGGGTGGGTGAAAAAACGGCCTTGAAACTATTACAAAAGTATGAAACGATTGAAAATATAATTGCTCATAAACAAGAAATTGCTGGTAAGTTAGGACAAAAGATTTGTGAACATGAAGATCTTGCAATTCTTTCAAAAGATTTGGCTACCATTCGTCAAGATGTACCTATCACCCTTACCATGGAGGATATGGTCATACCAACACAGGATCGTCAAATATTAGAAGCTTTTTATCGAAAATACGATATGCAATCATTATTAAAACGGATGGCAGTAAATGAAACAAGCGTTGTTTCGACAACGATTCCCGTAGAGATTGTTACCCATATGCCGCCCATTGATGAAGTGAGTGCTTTAGTCGTTGGGGTATATGACGCCTCGTATCATAAGTCTCCGGTTCTTGGTTATGCTTTGTATAATGCCAACCAATCCTTATTTATTAGTTTAGAAGATGCCCGCAAAGATGAGGCATTTAAAGAGTATCTAAACAATGAAAAACAAGAAAAATGGGGCTATAATATTAAAAAGAGTGCTTTGGCTAGTGCCTGGCATGAACTACCAATACAGGGGTATGCATTCGATCTACAATTAGCTTCTTATATTGTTAATCCTTCTTTAAAAGAGGAACTTAAAAATGTATGTGAGTATTATCAGTATTATCAAGTGCTATATGATGAGGAAGTATATGGTAAAGGCGCAAAGAAAAAAATACCAGAAGTAGCTACCCTCGCCAATCATTTGGCCCTGCAAGCAAAAGCTATTTACAGTTTACATAAGGTCGCAATTGAAAAGTTGAAACAGGATCAACAATATGCTTTATACCAAGAGGTAGAATTACCATTAACGCATATTTTAGCGGATATGGAATGGCAAGGCGCTAAGGTAGATAAAAATTGTTTACAACAATTACAAGCGGAGTTTCAACAACAAATCACTTCTTTAGAAACGGAAATAACCGAATTGGCTGGCCACACCTTTAATATTTCTTCCCCTAAACAATTGGGAGAAGTATTGTTTGAAGATTTAGGACTGCCGCATGCTAAAAAGACGAAAACAGGTTATTCAACTTCGATTGATGTATTACAAAAGTTACGCTCGGTCCACCCGATTATTGATAAGATTTTAATGTACCGTACACTTACGAAATTGTATTCAACCTATATTGTAGGTTTACAAGAACAAATTTTTCATGATGGAAAAATCCATACAATCTATAATCAGGCATTAACCCAAACGGGAAGGCTATCTTCCACAGATCCTAATTTACAAAATATACCAGTCAAGAGTGAGGAAGGAAAGTTAATCCGAAAAGCCTTTATTCCAGAATATGATTATTTGGTATCGTTTGACTATTCACAAATTGAATTACGTGTTTTAGCGCATTTAGCGAATGCTACTTCTTTAATTACGGCCTTTAACCAACAAATGGATATACACCGCCATACTGCAAGTGAAGTGTTCGGTGTACCGGAAGAACAAGTCGATAGTAAAATGCGTAACTATGCGAAGGCAGTAAATTTTGGTATTATATATGGCATGTCTGACTTTGGCTTATCGGAACAAATTGGGATCAGTGTTTCTGAAGCACATGCATATATTAAAAAATATTTTGAACATTTCCCAGAAATTAAACAGTATATGGATAAAACGGTTGCCTTCTGCAAAGAAAATGGATATGTTGCAACGATATTAAATCGAAAGCGATACATTCATGAAATTCAGGAAAAGAACCGAATTCGTCAGGAACTAGGAAAACGATTGGCGATGAATACACCGATTCAAGGTTCTGCTGCCGATATTTTAAAAGTCGCCATGATTCGTATTGCCCGCTTATTAAAAGAACAACAACTGGAATCAAAAATGATTTTACAAGTACACGATGAAGTTATTTTAGACGTCAAAAAAGAGGAATTAGAAACCGTTATGGAGCTCGTTAAAGAAGGAATGGAACAAGCCTTCACGATGCAAGTGGATCTGCAAGCCGAAGGGTTTTATGCAACGAATTGGTTTGCTTTAAAGTAGGTGAAAATATGCCAGAATTACCAGAAGTAGAAACCGTTCGTAAAACATTATTATCGGTTGTTTTACATAAACAAATCAAAAGTGTACATATCTATTATGATCCTATTATCAGCGGGGACACACATACGTTTGTCTCTACGGTTCGTGGACAAACGATTCAGGATATTGATCGAATCGGTAAATATTTAATTTTCAAACTGGATCGCGATGCCTTTATTTCCCATTTACGAATGGAAGGCAAATATAAAATGGTATCCCCTAAAGCACCTATGGATCGTCACGAACATGTGGCCTTTACTTTTAGTGATGGCAGCCAAATGCGCTATCACGATACTCGTAAATTTGGCCGTCTAGCACTGACAAGTCTATCTTCGTATGCTACACTTGAACCATTTACTAGGGTTGGTCCAGAACCTTGGCAAGCGCAAGTTCTACCTATTTATAAACGACTGCACCGGAGTTCGCTACCGATTAAAACGTTGTTATTGGATCAAAGCATTATTGCAGGTATCGGGAATATTTATGCGAATGAAATTTGTTTTGATATGCGAATCAATCCCTATACACCCGGCCATAAAGTAAGCCCCAAGCGAGTGGGTGAATTGTTGGAAGTGGCATGTCGTATTCTTGATCAAGCAATTCAACAAGGTGGAACAACGATTCACTCCTTTGATGCCAATGGGATTACCGGTTTGTTTCAAGTGCAATTACAAGTCCATATGCAATCGATTTGTCCCGTTTGTAAGGGAAATATTACAAAGGAAAAAATACATGGTCGTGGTACATACTATTGTAAAAAGTGCCAACGCCAAAAGAGATAAGGAGTTACGAGTGTGCAGGCAATCGGAATTACAGGCAGTATTGCAACCGGAAAAAGTACGGTTAGTACCTATTTAAAAAAACAAGGCTATATCGTATTGGATAGTGATCTTTTTTCACGGGAGGCTTTTTTCGATCCCGCATGCAAAAAAGTGTTATATCAAACCTTTGGGCCTCTTATCGATGACCGAAAAGCACTGGCAAAGCATATTTTTGAAAATAAGGAAGCAAGAAAGAAATTAGAAGATATCGTTCATCCCTATGTCATTGATCGGTTACAAAATGGACTCGAAAAACACCAAAAGGAAAAGTTGGTATTTCTCGATATTCCCTTATTATATGAGTGCCAATTGCAGTATTTATGTGATATAATCATGGTCGTATACTGTGATGAAAAAACACAAATAGAACGGTTAGCTTTGCGTGATGCAATATCACATACTTATGCAAAAAAGAAAGTACAAAGTCAACTTTCGATTGTTCAAAAAAAGAAATGGGCTGATATTGTACTAGATAATACAAAATCAAAGGCACATTTGTTGCAACAATTGGAAGAAGTATTACAACGACTATAAGGGGGAGATAAATATGTTACTAAACAATGATGCATATATGATCCAAACCTCTTATATGATAGATACGATTCATCATCGAAGTATCCAGTTGTTATACCAGCCCTTAATCGGTTTTGAAGCAACAAGTGTATACTTATTTTTATGGGCTGAAGTAAACCAAATCACATTAACGAAAAGTCCTTGTCCACATATGCGAATGACAAAATCACTATCTATGTCATTAACCTCGGTAGAGGAGTCTTTACGTAAATTGGAGGCTATTGGACTACTTAAAACGTATAAAAAAAGTGGGGAATACAATAGTTATCTATACGAACTGTATACGCCCCTATCGCCTACTGATTTTTTTGGTCACCACATACTAGGAACCTTATTGTTAAAGAAACTAGGAAAAGAAGATTTTCAAAGAACGAAAGTTTGTTTTCAAACCGGGGCTATTAATAAAGACGCTTTTACCGATGTGACGACGCGTTTCCAGGATGTCTTTACGATTCATTTAGATTCGCAAGTACAAAATGGATTACAAGTACATGCGATGATGAAAGATACAACGAATGTCATTGAAAAGGAATACCCTCTAGAACTTTTTTATGCCGAGCTAGAACAATATCAGATTAAAAAGGATAGTATTGGTAAAAGTGAGGAAGCGATTATTCAACAATTAGGGTTATTGTATCATGTAGATGTCATCGATATGCCGGGACTAGTTAAGGCGGCTATGGTAAAGGATCGATTACAATTGGAAGAATTAAGTAAAAAGTGTCGTACCTATTATCAATTAAAACAACCAGAGACATTTAAAAATGTGCATTATAAGCAATCTGTGCAACATAAAAGTGTTAAAAATAAATCCACAAATTTAAATGAATACATAACCTATCTAGAAAATGTGTCTCCTATGCAGTTATTGCGTGCAAAACAAGGGGGACGTGAACCGGTTCGAAAAGATGTGGTAATTATTGAATCTTTATTAACAACGTTGCAATTAGAACCAGGTGTCATCAATGTATTAATTGAAATGACATTACAACAATGCGATCATACGTTGCCTCGTGGGTATATGGAACATTATGCGAGCCAGTGGAAACGAAAAAAAATAACGACGGTTGCTAGTGCGATGCAAGAAGCTAAGAATATAATGCGAGCTAAAGGGCATGCTAAAGGCAGGGATATAAGTCTGATCAACGAGCCGGCGATGAGTGAAGAAACGATCGATGATGAAACATTACGTAAAATGCTGGCGAAATATGAGGACTAGGGGAGTGATTCGATGTTACATGTAAAAGATTTGTTTTTGCAGGACGATACTTTTCTCAAGGTGCGTCAAGAAAGTGTAAAAGCCTTATTAAAGGATCCAATGATTCAATCGCTCGTACAAAAACACCAGTTAACGAGCACAGATGTCAGTAATAATTGGGCGGACTTTTTAAGCTACCAATCGGATGCTGTGCCGTGTTCCACTTGTCGCTCATTTTATGATTGCCCCAAAGTTAGTAAAGGGATGCGTTGTAAAGTCGATATTGTTGATCGTAACGTGCATCTTTCTTTAACACCCTGTCGTTTTGGTAAAGAAAGATTAGAGGAAGATTTAGTTAAAAGTAGGATTCTTCTTTGTAATGTAGACAAAAAGATTGTCTTAACGAAAACCTCTGATATCCAGAGGTTAATGAATAAGGAAGGCATTGCGAATGCTTTTGCTTCCCTGGATAAGTACTTACAAAATCCCACAACGAAGGGTATATATTTATATGGTGGAT
>CAKVJS010000056.1 GCA_934754755.1 uncultured Erysipelotrichales bacterium | reverse complement strand
GAATAAGACGGGATTTACAACCCTAAGATGATCTAGAAACCAGCCTGAATTTTCTAATAAGTAGTACGGCATCGCTTCCCATATTGGATTTTGATTCCCCGATCCAAAAATAAAACGTAAAGCTACGTACTGCAACATAAAGCCAATAAAACAAAGTAAAGAAACAACGACAATAGATAAAATAAATCGGATCCAATCATTCTTTTTATTCGATAGCCTACTTTGTAGTAGATTACTAATCCCGGATTTCCTTTCTACCCATGTACTATCAGCTAAAAGTAGAGAGCTTAATATCGGAAAGCCAATAATTATTACTGCAGCAAGACTGACACCCTCATTGTATAAAACAGTTTGATACTCAGCAGTTCTTAGCACAAACGTTGCACTACGGTAGTAATCTGTTGTGACCCATATATCCACTACACAAAATAATAAGATACCAATAATAAATATATACAATTCCTTTCTCTGTAATATATATCGTAAGTTAAATTTTAATTCCTTCATAATTTCACCCCTTAATAGGAAAACTTCCCTTCCAAAAAACTAAAAAATAAATAGAAATCTTTAGGTTATAGCAACACACTAACATACAATATAATCACGGTCAACACGATAAGGAAATGTTACAAAAATGTAATATTGTATATAGTAATACAATCATAAATAGAATAATGAATCTTGCGAATAAAATTATTATTCTATCATCCATACACATAACTATTAACTATCTTAAAGTATAAAAAAGAGAGAATCTATCTCTCCTTCTTAGTTAGTTATTTAATTATATTCTTTACTGGCAGGCACTAAAGGGGATCGTAAAGGATGGTAATCCTAAGGTATAGGGTCCTATCTTATACGGTGCAAAGTAAGCCACTACCCCTTCGGTTGTTACATAGAAATCTTCTGGATACCATAGTTGGGGAACTAATATTGCATAATTTGGAAAATATTGATTTTCTTGTATGCTATTTTGTATTTGTTGGACGATATTACTTGTGATACATGTTATACAATCCTTTCTTGAAACAAAGGAACATAGTGAATACGAATCTCCTTGTTCATTATAGTAGAAAGCATCTCGGGAAGTACTGCCCTGGGATCCACCCATTAATATATAGGTTTCTTGATAGCCACTAAAAATACCGTTTTGATTGAGGGTAACTGTAATTTTATTTTCAAATTGATAAGGGAGATCTAGGTTACCATTACTGTAAGCTTGGACAGCATTGTTATACATTGTATCTTCGATATAATTTTGTAATATTTTAGCGTAATTACGATTTTGATTATTGATGATTTGAAACTTTTTATTCGGGCTAATAAAGATTAAATATTCTATATGGTATTGAATGACTTCCGTATTATCAAAATATAATTTTTTATCGATTTTTCTAATTTTATAAGTAAGAGAATTTTCCATTGTATCACTCCACATTTTTTATTGGTATAAAATAACCTTACTAATCCATATGTGGTGAATATCTATTTATGCGTATAAAAAACGAATAGCTAGCTCCTATTCGTCTTCTACCTGTAAGAAATCTTTAATTCCTTGAAATGTTCCTTCACTAATAATATGTTCAATGCGACAAGCATCTTCCTCTGCAAGTTCCTTAGGAACTTTTGCGGTTTCCATTAAGAACATCGTTAGGTATCGATGCTTTTCAAAAACTCCCTTAGCTTTTATTAATCCTTTTTCGGTTAAATCAAGATACCCGTTTTTATCAACGATAACATAACCGTCCTTTTTTAAAATACCGATACCTCGACTTACGCTCGGTTTACTAAAATTGAGTTTCTTGGCAACATCAATGGATCGCACCGAACCATTATTATTTTTTAATACATAGATTGTTTCTAAATACATTTCCCCTGATTCTTGCATATGATGATACCTCCTATTTGTTATAGTACCGTATATTTTATTTTTTTTCTAGCAATAAGATTTATTTTTATACTATCCTTGATCACTCGCTTGCCTGTAAGCATTGGCAACATCTAATGCCCCTTGCATACAAAAGATGCCATAGCCCCACTGTCCATTTGGATAGCTAAGTAGAGGACTGCGGGTAGCTCCTTTGCGCAGTATCCCCTTTATCTTCTCTCCATATAACATAACATCATTTTTTTCAACAATTCCCCATTGTAATAGTAAAGCGGATGCCCCACAGACAAAGGGTGCTGCTACACTCGTTCCACTATAGATCCCATATCCACCACCCATCTGTGTTGTATTGATCGATACCCCAGGGGCTACTAAATCTGGTTTTATATACACAATATCACTCGTATATCCAGCCCCGGAAAAAGCAGCTAAAGTACCGGTGACTGTGTCATAAGCGCCTACAGAAATTACATTGCGAGCGGTAGACGGTAGGGTCATAGTAGTTTCCGGACTGGGACGTAAAAAGGCAGTACTGCCAACCTGGGCAAACGTCGGTAACCAGGCATTAAAAACCCCATGATAGATTGTATTTCCCGTTACTTGTAGTTGCCAAATACCTTCTACTATACTTGTGGGACTATGAAAAGTAATAGTTACTTCCTGTAATATATCATAGTGACTCGGCATGCCATAGTGGATCGTTATGGTGGTGTCTTGTAACATTGTTGTTACGGTTGTATTTGCCTGGCTTACCGTTTTGGTTATTTGACCACCAGGGGCGATTAAGGTGAAGGAAAAATCATCCACATAATCTTTCCATAAAGTTATTTCTATAGCCGTTAGATTTTGCGTAATGGTGAATTCAACGGTTTGGGTTTGTCCCTGTTGCAGTTCTCCATAATAATGTTGTCCCTTAGCTCCTTCATTACCCGTTGCCACTACAATTACACTTTTCCATTGCAAGGACGCATCATTCATATACGATTCAAATAAAGAAAAACCATTGTGTGCACCATTATTTGTCCCAAAGCTAATATTGATTGCCACTGGCATATTGGCTTCCATAGCCCGCGTTAAAATGTATTGCAAAGCTCGCATAATACTCGTTGTCTTAATATTGGAATCAGGATCGGAAGTTCCTAAACGAACCCCAATAATCGTTGCCTCTGGGGCAATACCCCTTTGTTGTCCTTGCGAACTGCTACCATTACCACAAGCGATCCCAGTTACAGCTGTACCATGACCAACCTGATCAAGAGAAGGAATAAGTGAAAAAGGATCCGTGGCGCGCAAAGCCTCATTTAATTGTTGATTCGTATATTCGGTTCCTATTGTAAATTCCTTAGGAGGGTTATTTGTACCCGTTTGATCCCAAAAATATAATATTCGACTCGTTCCATCCGCATTGCAAAAATCCGGATGGGTATAATCAATGCCGGAATCAATAATACCAACAATGATTTGTCTACCAGTAATCCTATTTTGTTGTTCCATCTGTTGCATGCAATTATTGATACTTTCCGCTCGCAATTGATAGGTTACGGTTTTCGCCAATTCAATAAATAAGACTTCCGGATACGCATATAACGATTGTATTTGATCGACGCGTATAGTAACAATCGCATAGTTACTATCCAGTACCTCAATCGTTACATTGGCATCCTGAGCAACCGCTAGTATATCGCCTCGATATCTAATAATGGCCTCCACCAGTTCCATACTCTCACCACTTTTCTTTTCCTTATATATGCAGGAGTATTTGACATATGACTTTTTATATTTCATGAATACTCAACTTTTATGATCATATACTATACTATAATGTTATAGAAAAGAGGATTTTAATGGACCCAAATACCCAAGGCAATCCTGCTAGTACTGGCCGTTTACAAGTGTGCGTATACCGCCAAACCATCGCCTTACCAGTCAGCGGTGCTATGGTACAAATAACCCCGAAAAATAACCCGAATAGCGTACTACAAGGTATCACGACAAATACCTTAGGTCAGACTGATTTTGTTGTTTTACCGGCCCCCGATGTAGCATACTCATCGGATAATGCCGAGCGCCCGTATAGTGAATATGATATCTATGTTTTCATGGAAGCAAGACAAGTGTATGTTGTCCACGGTGCCCAAATTTATCCAGGAACCGATGCCCTGCAAAATGTATATTTAGATGATGTCAACCAGGAAGCATCAATCACGGTAGACGCCCCTACGGTATGGGGGACGTACCCAACAAAAATCGCCGAAAACAACGTCAAGGAACTACCGCCGGCTTTAGGTTATGTCGTTTTACCGAATCCGATTATTCCTGAATATATTATTGTACATTTAGGTGCACCAACCAACACGTCGGCTAAAAATGTTACCGTTCCTTTTAAAGAATACATTGCGAATGTAGCTTGTAGTGAAATCTATTCTTCTTGGCCGACGGAGACGCTGCGGGCTAATGTATTAGCGATTATCTCCTTTACGTTAAATCGAGTATATACCGAATGGTATCGTTCTAAAGGCTATACCTTTACCATTACGAGTTTGCCTAATTATGACCAAGCCTTTAATTATGGTCGCACTCTATTTGAAGAAATAACCCTAGTTGTGGATGAATTATTTACTACCTATATTACGAAACCAAATATCCGTCAACCCTTCTTTACCCAATATTGCGATGGAAAAAAAGCAGGTTGCCCCAAGGGAATGAGTCAATGGGGATCAAAAACATTAGGGGAACAAGGGTTGTTGGCGATCGATATATTAAAACGGTATTATGGACAAGATATTTATTTAGCCCAAGCCGAACAAGTAAGTGGCGTACCAAAATCCTTTAGTGAGAACTTGCAGATGGGATCGAGTGGAGATGCCGTACGTACCTTACAAGAACAACTCAACCGGATTTCCAATAACTATCCAGCGATTAATAAAATACGGGTGGATGGAATATTTGGAACAGCAACAAGAACCGCTGTTGAAACCTTTCAAAAAGCCTTTCATTTGCCTACTACCGGTATCGTTAACTTTGCTTCCTGGTATAAAATATCCTTAGTCTATGTTGCCGTAACAAAACAAGCAACATAAATAAAAGCCCCTAATACAGGAGCTTTTTAATTACGCATGGAGGACAAGATTTTCCCGATTCATTTTCTTGGCAATTACGTGTAAAAGAATAACATCTGTAATAAGCAGAAATAAAGCAAACAATAATTCTAAATACACATTAATTAATAAAAGTCCACTTGCTTGCGAGCTAACAAAAGCAATAATCGGAAGGATTATAATAATAGATACCGATTGTGCAGACTTCATTGTTTTTGCCTTCTGAGAAATAACAACGACTAACGTAATCGAAAGAAAGGTTAACAATGGTGCAATAAGACCACCCATTACAATCCAATCCCAACTTGGAAATACTAATCTTTCAAAAATAACATAGCCGAAACTATCCAATAGCACACCATAAATAAAAATGGAGATCCAAGTAATAATCATACTAGGCAGAGCAGCTGCTAGAATTTTAGAAAGCAGCAACTCCTTATTTGTAACCGGCGTATATAACAAGCCTTCCAATGTCTTCTTTTCTTTTTCACCAACAAAACTAGAACTCGCTAAGACTGTTGATAGAATAACCGGTATCGTCATAAAAAGAGGTAACAGGAAGAATAGTAAAATAGCGTATACTCCTTCCGTTCCTGTCGGCAAACCCTTCGGTATAATAATAGCTTGCATATTTTCAACAAAAGCGCGCATATCTCCTTTGGTGAATGGATTGTTTATGCCACCTAGTAATAAAACAAGGGGAAGGAAAACACTAAAAATAAGGGGAAAGATAAGTAACGGTATAAAGGTTGCTTTATCATTTTTCATCTCCAATAAATCTTTAAAAATGATAACTTTAACTCTATTTCGATTGATCATACTCTTTCCTCCATAATAGTAAAGTATAATTCCTGTAACGTATGTCGTTGTTGCTCGACGGAGTAAATCCCTATTTTATGCTCTGTTATAGATGCAATAATTGGAAAGATATCCTCTCTTTTATTCACCTCTATATAAATCTTTCTATCCATGGTAAGACGTTTTGGATGAAAGGATGCACAAACTTCATATGCCTTTTTTATATTTTCTGTTTCTATTATAAAGGTATGGTCTTTCCAAGTATTACTAAGTAATTGTTCAGTATTACCTGCTATTACTATCTCTCCATTTCGAATAATTGCTAAATCATCCGCTAACTTCTCTAATCCTTGAAGTTGATGGGTTGTCATAATAATGGTCATATGTTGCATCCGGGTTAAGGCACCAAGATGTGTAAGCAAAGCATCCGATATGATAGGATCCAATCCAGCTGTTGGCTCATCTAAAATCAATATTTCGGGATTATGAAGGAGTGCCCTTGCAATGGCTACCTTTTGTTGCATTCCCTTGCTTAAACTACCAACTTTAGCAGCTCTTCTATCAGTTAGTGCAAAAAAGGAAAGTAATTCAGTTATTCGCTGATCACATTGAACACTCGTCATACCATACAATTTTCCCCAAAGCATTAAATTATCTTCGATACTTAACCTTTCGTATAAACTTCCATCATTTTGAACCCCAATTTTATTTCGTAACACATCCACATTGCTTTCACTAAGCGTTTGTCCAAAAATAGATATCGATCCTTTGGTAGGTTGCAATAACCCTGTTAAAAGACGAATTATTGTTGTTTTTCCAGCTCCATTGGGTCCCAATAACACAAAGGTTCGACCACGATGTACAGAAAAGCTAACATCTTTAATAATCACTTTATCCTGGATCTTCTTTTGTACGTTTTCTACTTTTATCGTATCCATATCATACCTACCTTAGGCGTATCTAATCCCTTAACCTAAGTTCCTTATACCTTTAGTGTATGCCTATTTTTTAGGAAGTTCAATATTTAAATTGTTCGACTAACCGTTCCTTTTCGACTAGTTGTTGATATACCTTTGATGTTTGTAATAGTTCTTCGTGTTTCCCGGAACTTTCTACTTTCCCTTGATCAATGACTACAATCTTATCGACCCCTTCAATTGATTTTAGTCGATGCGAGATGATAACAACAGTTTTATCTTTCATTAATCGATTTAAACTTTCTTGGATCTTATTTTCATTTTCCACATCTAAGCTAGCTGCAATTTCATCCAAGACAATTATCGGTGCATCTTTTAGAAAGGCCCGCGCAATAGAAATTCTTTGCCTTTGTCCACCTGAGAGAGAAGCTCCATTTTCACCGATTAAAGTTTTGTATTGAAGCGGTAATTGTTCAATAAATTCTTCACAATTCGCAAGCCGCGCCGCTTCTCGTACTTCCTCATCAGTTGCTTCTTTTTTACCCATTCTAATATTTTCTTCTACCGATGTATTAAAT
>CAKVJS010000055.1 GCA_934754755.1 uncultured Erysipelotrichales bacterium | reverse complement strand
GTGATAACAATGGGAAAAGTCATTCGTATGACTGTTATCGGGACTGTCTTAATTCCCTTATTTCTCTGGGCCGCTACAGCAATAGCTCCCTTTATTACTTCTACTTCCGCTACAATGGGTAATATACCAAAAGGAATGGCTGCTGGACAATTATTTAGTTCCGTAGATTCCAATCCGATTGAAAAACTACTGGCTATTTGTACCGGTACTGCTGTAAAAACACTTTCTCTACCCTATGTAACAGGTAGTATTGTTTTACTTATTCTATACGTTTTACTTTTTGTATGGTATATTAAGTCTCTACGAAAAGAAAGTAAATAAGATAAAAAGGAGATAACAATGAAAAAACTCTTATGCCCATCGATGATGTGTGCCAATGTAGCAAACTTGCAACAAGAAATGCAAGCACTAGAAAAAGCAAATGTGGATATTTACCATATCGACGTTATGGATGGTACATATGTACCAAACTTCGGGATGGGATTACAGGATATTGAATACATTTATAAATCCACCGATAAATTATGTGATGTTCACTTAATGATCCAAAACCCTAGTCGATATATTGAAAAATTTATTGCTTTAGGGGCAGATATAATATATGTACATCCCGAATCGGATACACATATAACAAGAACTTTACAAACCATTCGAGATGCGGGTGGAAAATCCGGAATAGCTATTAACCCGGGTACCTCATATGAAAGCATTAAAGATGCTTTGTATCTCGTGGATTATATTCTAGTGATGACCGTCAATCCCGGCTTTGCGGGACAAAAATATTTAGACTTTGTCGATCATAAGTTACATACTCTTTGTCAAAAGAAAGATGAATATGGCTATAAGATTATGATCGATGGTGCATGTTCCCCAGAAAAGGTAGAAAAACTATCGAAAATAGGTGTTGATGGATTCATCCTTGGAACGTCTGCCTTATTCGGAAAAGGAAAAGACTATAAGACTATTATTCAAGAATTAAGAAACTTATAAGTACTATAAAAGAGCATATCGTAGGATTGCTCTTTTTTATATATAATCCCAGATTTTACATTGTCACCTGGACAACATCGATGCCAACTCCCCGTAACTTTTCCACTTCGGTACTATCTGCCCTTTCATCAGTAATGATATTTGTGATGATATTCAAACCACAGCTAACAAAATTACAAGTTTTTCCAATTTTTTGATGATCTGCTAGAATATAAGAAGTATCAATGCTGTTTAGAAACATCATCTCATTGATTCGTACCTCATTTAAATTCGTAATCGTCATCCCTTTGTTGCTCGAAAGACCACCACAGCCAATAAACGTTTTATTAACCGATACCTTATTAATATTATTTAAGGCAAATTCACCAACCATACACCCTTTACGATGACGTAACTCTCCACCTGTTTAAATAATCGTAACGTCTGGTGCCTTTTTTGTATGTATCGCATTGCCATTATTGGTAATAACCGTTATCGCCTTGGCAGTAATATACGGCAACATAGATAAAGCCGTTGCACTCGAGTTAATAAAAATGGTGTCGTGATCCTCAATTAACGATGCTGCATATTTAGCGATTGAATGTTGGTACAGCTGAATATCGCTGAGCATATCCGATCGATGATTAATTCGTACTCCGCCATGATACCGTTCGATCATGGATGCTTCCTTTAAAAACTTTAAATCCCGTCGAATGGTTAATGGTGAAACATTTAACTGTTTACAAATATCCTCCACCTTGATATCACCGGTTCGATGGATCATCTCCAATATATCATTACGCCGTCGTTCCACAATTTTTTTTGATTGTTTCATAGTCATCCTCCTTATATAGGCCAGCTTCTATAAGTTTTTGTTCTACTTCGGTTAATGATACCATATTTTCTAATCCAATAATTTTTACTCCTGCACGGGATGCATCCGCAAACATATCTTTAAAAACAGAACTACACATAATATAATCGTATTGCATGGCTATCGATTTTGCTTCCGCTAGTGCACAATGATGTATTTGCGTTTGAACACCCAAGGTATCGATAACTTTCTCAACTGTCATTTTTAATAGTAAACTTGAACCTATGCCATTTGCACAACATACCATTATTCTAATCATTTTTTGACCTTCTTTCTAGTACTATTTTTAATTTGGTTACATGTTATACTCTTTCTTTTAATGTTTTATATTTTACATACTGTTCATAATCATCTGATACTAAAAAATAGCCCTCGGGATCTTTGCGATATTGCCACTGCGGAATACGAATAAAAATATAGATAATAATACATAACCCAATCCGATCAAAATATCGAATAATAAAAGTAACTAACGGCCATACTGTGGCCCAATCAAACATTCCTAAATAACCACCATAGTTCGATAATCCAACAACAGAAGCGATTAAGGCAGAACCAAAGACTTGGATAATCCCAGCCAGACAAGGAAGGATAATAGCCGCCTTCATGCCTCCTTTATTATTAGCGTAAATAGCGATGGTAGCGTTATCAAAAAAGATAGGCACAAAGCCAGCAATAATAATAGTTGGACTTTTCAACGCAAGTAATATTAAAATCGCTATAAATTGTCCCAAAGCACCTGCCATAAATCCAATTGATACCGCATTGCTGCTACCAAATCCATATAGAATAGAACAATCTACACCCGGCATAGCGCCTTGTATTAATTTATGAGATATTCCTTGAAAGGAGGTCGTTAGTTCCGTTATAAATGTTCTAACACCAAGCTGTAAAATAGATAAATAAACACTAAAATACAACGATGTTGTTATAATATAAAATCCAAAATTATTTTCTTCCCCAATAAAACCCGAACTGACCAAGTAGTTTTTACCAAGACACAGTAAAATTGTACCAAAAAATATTGTCATCAATATGGAATTACTAACAATATTTTCTTTAAAAATAGATAAATAACTAGGTAAAGCAATAGCATCCAGATTTCTTATCTGTTTCCCCTTCTTTAAATCTCTTTTTGCCATCCATTCCGCTATTCTAGAAAAGACATAGATACCAAATTGTTGTTGATGTGCCATACAAAACCCGGCCCCTCTAGTTAACTCTTGTGTCGGTTCCACCGTTAAATTGCACCCTACCGCCCAATATAATCCTAATATAACCGCCATAAGGAGTAATATAATAAATTGATTTTCTAAAAACGGACAGGCAAACATGAGCAGCCAAAAAGCGGTAGATGCCTGTTGAAATTGTACATGTCCGGTAGTAAATAAGACCCTTAATTTAGTTATTTTGCGAAATTTAACAAGTAAGATATTAATAATAAAAGCCAGTAATAGTAACGCAATAATGTGGGTAAATGATTTTCCATAAACAACACCAATTCCTGATGTGACTGCATTTTGGCCAATGTAAGGATCGATAATTATAGTATGTACATGAAAGATGTCTTTCATGCCTTTTATTATTGGTTGAAAGTTAGAAATTAATCCATTTGATCCAACCGTGAGTATAAAATATCCAACAATTGCTTTAATAACGCCAGAGAGAACATCGTACCACTTTTTACCTAATAGAATATACCCAACCATAACAATGAAACCAGTGAAATACGCCGGTTGCATGACAATATTAATAGTAAAAAACTCCCAAATACCCAGTAATCTATTCATATTATTTCCCCCGTGTAAAATACTTTGTATCTATTTGTAATAAATCGTTAGCAGTAGTAGCTTGCAATAGATCATGCATGGCTTTTGGATGCGAGAATATCGCAAATAACTGTTGCATCATATGCATGTGCGCCAAGGCATTGCATGAAGCGACTGTAAAAAATAATTGTGCTGTTTTATGTTGCTCAAAGGAAACCGGTTTATTTACCTTCATAAAAGAGACAGATGTTTTATAAACACCTGTATTGTCTTGTGTAAAATGAGGCAGGGCAACATTAGGCATACATATTATATAAGGTCCATAAGTATGGATACTTTCAATAATAGAAGTTGCATAGCTACTATCAATACTTCCCTGTTTTTCTAAGCAGTAACAACTTAATTTAATGGCATCTTTCCAGTCCGCTATTTCATCCATAAATAAATAATTATTTTTTTTTACTAACTCCTTAATCATATCTATCCCTTCTTTTTTAATGATTGTATCTTGTATACCCTCATTCATTTATTTTATAGCCTATATATTAACACTTTTAAGAACATTTTCAATATATTTTTATGATTGTTTATATGGTTTTATAAATTATTGTAATATATAATGATTTTTTATGAATTTTTATAGTCTTTATGATATCAATTACGAACATGTCATAATAAACCATAAAAAATTTAGACAAATAAAAAAATCCCTAAAAATAGGGATATTTCTATACTACAATATTAATAATTTTATTTTTAACTACAATAACCTTTTTAATATCTTTATTTTGAATGTGGGCTTGTACATTCTCAATCGCAAAAGCTTTGGCTTCTATTTCCTCTTGTACAAGATCGACAGCAACTTCCATTTTACCACGTACCTTACCATTTACTTGAACAACCATTTCAATCATTTGATCTTGTACCTTATTTTCATCAAATATAGGCCAAGAATCATAGGCAATGGTATTTGTATGATGCAAGATTGTATGCCAGATTTCCTCTGCAATATGCGGGGTTATTGGATTTATCAATTTGATAAATCCATCCGCATACTGTTTTGGAAAAACAGATTCTTTATAGACTGCATTAATAAATATCATCAATTGTGAAATAGCTGTATTAAAACCCAATGATTCATAATCTTCCGTAACTTTTTTTACGGTTTGATGATATATCTTTTCTAACTTAGGATTATCCTCGTCTTGTATTTTATCTTCCTGTGTATATAATCGCCAAATCCGATCAATAAAGCGTCGAGATCCTTCTACACCGGTAGAACTCCATGGTTTATTTGCCTCTATTGGCCCCATAAACATTTCATACAGACGTAAGGTATCGGCTCCATACGTATGGACAATATCATTTGGATTGACTACATATTTTGGATATCGTTTACCCATTTTAATACCATTTTCACCTAAAATCATACCTTGGTGCACTAATTTTTTAAATGGTTCTTGATGTTTTATTATACCGCGATCATATAAATATTGATTCCACATCCGAGCATATAATAAATGTCCTACCGCATGTTCTGGTCCACCAACGTATAAATCAACTGGCATCCAATGATCAGCTAAACGTTTATCCACCAACTCATTTTCATTATGCGGATCGATATAACGTAAATAATACCAGCTAGAGCCAGCACTTCCTGGCATAGTACTCGTTTCCCGTCTTCCTTTATTCGTATGTACCCAATCGCCAGCCTTTTCTAGTGGGGAAGTTCCCTTCGTAGACGGACTGTAGTCCTCTAAGGTAGGTAAACATAAAGGTAACGATGAGCTATCTAATACTTCTATTGTTTCATCTTCTAAATGAACGACAGGAATTGGCTCTCCCCAATATCTTTGGCGGGCAAAAATCCAATCCCGCAATCGATAATTTACTTTCTTTTTACCGCAATTGTGTTCACTTAACCATTGTATCATTGTATCAATTGCGGATGATTTATCCATGCCATCTAAAAATTGTGAATGAATATGTTTTCCATCCCCTTCATAGGCTCCTTTAGAAATGTCTCCACCTGCAATCACTTGCTTAATTTCAATATGAAATTGTTTCGCAAAGGCAAAGTCACGACTATCATGGGCGGGAACTGCCATAATAGCACCTGTTCCATAACTAGATAATACATAGTCCGCAATATATATTGGTATATTTTCATGGGTTACTGGATGCAATGCATAGGCTCCCGTAAATACACCCGTCTTGGCTTTACTTACGTCCGTTCGTTCCATCTCGGATTTCATAGCACAAGCCTTTTTATACGCTTCTACTGCTTCCTTTTGGGTAGGAACCGTTATTTTATCAACGAGTGCATGTTCCGGTGATAGCACACAATAGGTTACCCCAAATAAAGTATCTGGTCGCGTAGTAAAAACCGCAAAAGTATCCGGATGATCCACGATAGAGAAGGTAATCAAGGCACCGGTACTCTTTCCAATCCAATGGCGTTGCATCTCTTTTGTGGAACTAGGCCAATCAAGATCCTCTAAGCCATCCAATAACTTTTGGGCATAAGCAGGCATATCAATAACCCATTGTTTCATGTTTTTACGTACTACTGGAAATCCACCGCGCTCACTCTTACCATCAATGATTTCATCATTCGCTAGAACAGTCCCTAACTCTTCGCACCAATTCACTGGCATATCCATATATTTAACTAGCCCATCTTCATACAATTTGGTAAAGATCCATTGTGTCCATTTATAGAACTGAGGATCACAGGTAGATACCTCACGGTCCCAATCATAGGAAAAACCAATCATTTTTAGCTGTTCTTTAAAAACTTTTATATTTGCCTCGGTAAAGCTGTTTGGATGATTTCCCGTTTGGATCGCATACTGTTCCGCAGGTAACCCAAAAGAGTCAAATCCCATAGGGTGTAATACATTATACCCTTGCATTCGTTTCATACGGGCGATACAATCGGTAGCTGTGTATCCCTCGGGATGCCCGACATGCAACCCTTGACCAGAAGGATACGGAAACATATCCAAGGCATAAAACTTTGGTTTTGAAAAGTCCCAAACATCAGTTTTAAATGTCTCATTATCCTCCCAATACTGTTGCCATTTTTTTTCTACTTTTATATGATCATATACCATCCTATTTCCTCCTACTTCATTATCGACACATAGCCTATTTATCATTCAGATTACTTCTTTACAGTACCGTCTATTCTATCATAGTTTATGTGATTTGCCAAATATAGTAGTATACATTCAATGTAGGACAAAAACCACTATGCAAGAATAAAAAAGTAATCTTTATATCTCCAAGGGTCTCTATTACATAAATTACACATTGCGATTACAAAAGGAGGGTCTTTTATTTGACATATCTTTATGGTAAGTATATCTTTGTAAGTGTATACTAAATATATTAAGTTTGAGGTGAAAATAATGTCAATATATGATTTTACAGTAAAAGATACAAACGGAAAAGATATTAGTCTATCTGAATATCGTAACAATGTCATTCTCATTGTTAATACTGCCACAGGTTGTGGTCGGGTCTTTGACACCTGCTGAATAAATTGAAATTTGGAATCTGTTGCTGGGTATAGTGTTCAGCTCCTTTTTATGTCAAATTTTCCTTTATTATTTGTAGTAATTAGTTGTAATTTATGTTACTATAATTCTATAGGGGGGATGGTATATGAGACTTTCCATCACGAAAAACAAACATAATGA